>JAAAOR010000112.1 GCA_009908735.1 Spirochaetota bacterium
GGGGGTACGCAGCGGGCCCAAAGGGCGCCGCCGGCCCGCCGTTCGATCTCGTGTTCTGCGATCCGCCCTTTCGCTACCCGCACAAGGACAGGTTGCTCGCCACCATTGCGACGGCCGGCGTGCTCGCCCCCGGCGGGCGGCTCGTCATCCACTATCCCAGGGAGGACCGGCTCACAGGCGAGGTCGAAGGGCTGACCCTCGTCGACGAGCGCGCCTACGGCCGGTCCATCGTTCACATGTATGAGCCCGAACCAACAGGCTCGTAGATACCAGGGAGCCGCGGACTATCGCTCCTCTTCAGGCCAGGCCTGATCGATGTTCCCGAGGACCGTCTCGAGATCCGATCCGCCGACCCAGTTGGTCATCTGGTTCCAGAATGCACCGGTGCCAACCTGCCCCGGCATCATGTCCGATCCGTCGAACCGGAAGGTATCCGCCTCCTGCAGAATCTCGGCGTAGCGCCGATTCGCCTCGGTGGGGTACCAGTCGAGCTGCGCGTCCTTGTGGGGCGCGACAACACCGCCGGACTGCACCCATGCCTTGATGGACTCTCCGGTAGCAAGGTAGCGCATGACTGCGCGCACTTCGGGGCGATCCTCGAACGCGGCCATGATGTCGCCGGCACCGAGGACGGGCTTGCCCTCCTCCTCGTCGATGGGCGGGAGATAGAAGAAGTTCACGTCGTCGCCAACCTCCGCGTCCTCCGGAAAGAAGTCGGTGATGAAACTTGCCTGGCGATGCATCCATGCCTGAGGCGGGTCGCGGAACAGGGGGTCCACCGCATCACCAAAGGGCACGGTCAGGATGGACTGCGTCCCGCCGAGGACGAAGTCCTCGTTGAACCAGATCTCACCCATGATGTTCGCCGCACGTTTGACCTCTTCGGAGTCAAAGGGAAGATCGCCCTCCACCCAGGCATCGTATTGCTCAGGGGTGACCGTGCGGAGCATAATGTCTTCCATCCAGTCCGTGGCCACCCATCCGGTCGCGCCGGAGCTTTCGATACCGATCGACCACGGCGGTGTGCCGTCGTCAGCCATGGTTTGCGAAAGCTCCATCATATCGTCCCAGGTTTCGGGAACCTCGTAGCCGGCTTCACTGAACTCCGGCTGGGGATACCACACGAGACTCTTTACATTCGCCCGGTACCAGAGGCCGGCCATAATGCCGTCCATGGTGGCAATCTCGAGCCAGCTGTCGTCGTAATGCTCCTCGAGGAATGAGCGATCGAACCAGTCGTTGAGGTCCTGAATATGGCCGCGCCGCACCATGTCCTCGAGAAGACCCGGCTGCGCAAACGATGCGATGTCGGGCGGGTCGCCGCCTTCAACACGGACACTGATGAGGGATTCGAAGTCGCCCGAACCGGTGTACTCGACCTCGATACCGGTCTGATCCTCTAACGCCGACATGCTCTCGATGAAGTAGTCGGAGCCCGGCTCCACGAACGCGCCGAAGATCGTCACGGTGGTGCCCGAAAGATCCTCGCCCTGTGTCCAGGGGTTGTCGGTGTAGGATGCCTGGGCCCCGCCGGCGCCTTCCTCGGCCGCCTGTTGACCCTCCTGCTGCTGTCCGCCCTGCCCGCACCCGAAGGTCACGAGCGATGCGATCACTACCACTGCAACCAGTAGTCTGTTCATGATAACGCCTCCTTACGTTTTGTCACTATCGAAGGACGCCGTAGCGCCTCCGTCTTTCTTGCCGTTGAGCGCCGGAGCCGTGCTCCGACACACGAGCCATGGTTCCAATAAATGATGAAGCGCCGGCTCGGGGGCCGCCCCACCGAGAAGCTCGACGAGGCGGCGACATGCCGACCTCACGAGTTGCTCCTGCGGCTGGTGGACTGTTGTGAGCGGGGGATCATTGAGCCCGGCCATGCGTATGTCGTCGTAGCCGACGAGCGGAATGTCCTCAGGTACCCGCACGCCGAGCTCGCGTAGGGCGGCCAGCACGCCGAGCGCGGTGATGTCGGCCTGGGCGAAAATGCCGTCCGCCGCCTCAATGGATGCGCGGTTTTCGAAGATGGTCCGGTACCCCGCCTCGAAGGTTGCGTCGGCCGAGAAGATAAGATGCTCATGAACCGGCAGCTTTCGCTCCCGGTGAGCGCGTCGGTAGCCCTCGGTACGCTCTTTGAACTGACGCTCTCGTTCGGTGAGGCAGAGAATCCGACGGCATCCGGAATCGATGAGGTGTTCCGCAGCGAGTCGGCCGCCGAGGACATGATCGACGTATACGTAGTTGGTAGCCGCGTAGTCGACACCCTCCGGCAGGAAGTGCAGCAGCACATAGGGAAGACCTGCGGCCATCACCGCCTCGAAATCACCTGGCTCGAAATGAGGCTGTATGAGCAGTAGCCCGTCTACTTTGCCCTGCCGAAGAAGCCGGCGAATGTTGCTCTCCCCGCTGTAGTAGTTGCGGTTGAAGGATATCAGCGTGTCGAGGGCGGCTTCTTCCAGCACCGAGCGCACATTACGCAAGAGCATGCCTGCAAACGCGAAGTTGTCGGGGTTATCGAGTGACTCCGGGAAGATTAGGCCTATGGTACTGTTTCGCCTCGTCGCAAGGCTCTTTGCGCTCATGTTGAAGTCGAACCCATATCGGTGCGCCAGCTCTTTGATTTGCTCTCGTGTTTCCGCAGAGATAACTGGGTTGTCGTTGAGGCTGCGGGACACCGTGGAAAGGCTCGTCCCCGCCATACGCGCAAGGTCTTTCATAGTGATGCGCTCACCCATGGCTCACACCTTTGCGGCCGGCGGGCGTTCGCGCCGCACCTCCGCCGTCTTCATAGGCCAAAAACAGTTTGCAAGGGCTTGCACATTCTCCGATAGACGAAAAGTTTGACGAATGGGTCCGGAAATTACGATCGATTGGTTTATAATATTCTAATATGTAGATATTTATATGCTTCTTGCGCAAAGACTCCGGAATCCGGTTACCCCAAACTACAGCTCGTTGCGCAAGCGATTGCATTAAGTAAAGGTTACACCCGGAGGGCCACGTGGTCAAGGCCCAGTTCCCAAACCGACGCGATCTTTGCTATCGTACGGCTTGCTAACCGGCCATGCAGAGGAGCATCAAGTGACGGCACAGTACAAACGCGCGCTGCAGGTCCCTCAGGGAACCGAGGCGTTTTATCTCGAAGAAGCATATCGTCACCGTCGCCTCTCGGCGGCGATCGAGGAGCGATTTCTGTTGTGGGGATACCTCCCCGTCCAGACGCCCTCCTTCGACTTTTACGACGTTTACACGCCACTCCTGCGCGAGGAGGATGCGAGAAGCATATATCGCCTCATCGATCGCGAAGGTGACCTGCTCATGCTTCGCTCCGATATCACCCTTTTTCTTGCGAAGCAGATGGCCTTGATCCTGCGCCCCGAAGACCTGCCCTCACGCGTTTTCTACGCCGACAGCATTCTCCGCCACCAGGCGGCCGAAGACATCTCCAAGAACGAATTCTTCCAGATTGGGGCGGAGCTCATCGGGAAACCGGGCGTGGAGGCGGACGCCGAGATCCTCCTCATGCTCTTTGACGCGCTCGAGCGCATTGGGCTTCGTGACTTCTTCGTCCATCTCGGGTGCCGGTCTCTCTTTGACGCCGCTTTCGCGGGCGCAACTGAGGAAACTTGCCGTCAGGCCCGCCGTGGCGTGCGCCTGCGGGACTGGCAGGCCGTCCGCAGCACCCTCGAAGCCCTCGACCGAGACGGAGCTGAAATCGACGCTCTTCTCGAGCTCTATGCGTTTATCGGGGACTTTTCGCAGCTGGAGGAACTCCTCGGCCGCATCTCGCAGGACCTCAACGAGGCCGAGCGTGCGGCGATAGCAGAAACGCGAGCGCTCTATTTGCTTCTCGACGAGCTCGAAGGGGCGTCCCGGTTGAGGCTCGATTTTTCGGAGATCGGAAATCAGCCCTATCACAGCGGCGTGGCGTTTCAAGTCTACATGGACGGTCTCGACAGCGCGGTGGCCGCGGGAGGGCGCTATGACGGTCTGCTCTCGGTATTTGGCCTCGCTGCACCGTCGGTGGGCTTTTCACTGATGTTGCGCAAGATTCACGATCACCTCGAGGTCGATGACGAGCTCTTCTCGCCCCCGGAGGCAGAGCCGGCGCCGGGGGATGACTTCGCGGCGCGGGTACGCGCAGCCCGCTCGATGCGTAAAGACGGAAGGACGGCAGTACTATGAAGGGGGCCTCTGAGACACCGCTGACCCTCGCCCTTCCCAAGGGAAGGCTGTTCGATCAGACACAGGAGCATTTTGCCCGACGCGGGATTTATTTCGAGGTTGAAAAGCGCAAACTCGTCGCCTACGATACCGGCGGGCTACTCAAGATCATTCTCGTGAAAAACAGCGACTTGCCTGTGTACGTGAATCATGGGATTGCCGGGCTCGGGATATGCGGCGCTGATGTCATATACGAGTCGGGGCAGTCTTTCTTCACGCTCCACGAGTTCGATTACGGCTCGACAACGATGAGCCTCGCCACGCGACGAGATTACGACCCCGAGGAGGACCGTGGTCACATGACCGTTGCGACCAAGTTTACCCGCTACGCGCGCGACTACTTCCACCGCCGGGGGATACCGGTTGAGATCATCAAGCTCAACGGATCGGTAGAGCTCGCGCCCGTGCTCGGGCTCGCGCCTTATATCGTCGACCTCGTGGAGACAGGGTCAACTCTGCACGCAAACGATCTCGTCGTACGCGAGGAGCTCGAGCGCATAAACGTACACCTCATCGCAAATCCGGCATATTTCAAGTTCCACTATCGCCGCGTGAACGATTTTCTCAAGCGGCTGCGCAGCGAACCCGAGGAGTAGCGTATGGCAACACGACATGCGGAGGTAACCCGCGAGACCAAGGAGACCCGTATAACGGTGAGCCTCACCCTCGACACCCGCGAGGAAATCGAGATCGACACGGGGGTCGCGTTCTTCGACCATATGTTGCACGCCATGTCCTTCCACGGCGGCTTCAAGCTTGTGGTAAAGGCCGCCGGCGACACCGATGTTGACCCACATCACGTCGTGGAAGATGTCGGTCTGGTGATTGGTGACTGTTTCTCCCGAATTCTCTCCGAGTCGACAAATCTCGTCAGGTTCGGCCACGGGATCGTGCCGATGGACGATGCCCTCTCCGAGGCCGTAGTGGATGCCGGTGGGCGCCCGTACCTGGTGTACGACGCCGAGTATCCCCAGCCCTACTCCGGGGGCTTCCAGATGGCGCTGTTCAGCGAGTTCTTCTGGGCGCTCTCAGTGCGCGCGCGCTGCAACCTCCATCTGCTGTGCCGCTACGGCAACAACAGTCACCACATGGTGGAAGCACTCTTCAAGGCTCTCGGGTTAGCCCTCGGTCGCAGCTTCAGGGAGCGCTCGGATGGGGCGGGCATGTCGACGAAGGGCGTTGTTTGATTCTCTTGGTCTGAGAGCATATACTGGGAAACTTGTCGATGGAAGACGTGAACGCAAAGCTCCCGCCGGCACCGGGTTTTGTTAAAGTCAGCTCAGATGAACTTCCGCGTTTGTCGCCGGAGAAGCGAAGCGCTCTCATCCGAAGGGGAAATGAGCTTTACAACCAGGGCAAGCTGGCAGATGCCCAGCGCATATTCCTGACTGCGCGCTACTCCGACGGGCTCATACGGCTCGGCGAGCAGTATCGAAAGAAGCAAAGGCCCCTCGAAGCCTTTCGAATGTTCTGGCAGGCCGGCGACACCGCCCGATCAGATGCCATGATCGAGAAGATGGCAGGAGTAGTACGTCACTGGTTACACGAATCGAGTGAGGAATGACGGAGCACAACATGAACTCCGACGAGGGCACTCCGCGCGAAGAGCCCGGATCCAAGGCCCATATCGCCCGCCTTTCTCAGGAGGGCTATCAACTGCTTCGGGAGAACTATCTCGCCGACGCAGAGCGAAACTTTCGCGAGATTCTCACCCATGACGAGCTGAACAACTACGCCCTGGTCGGGCTCGGTGACGCAGCTCGCAAACGGAGCGACTGCCGGGAAGCGGTAAAGCACTACCAGCGATGCCTCGAGCATCATCCTCGAAACAATTACGCGCTCTTCGGACTCGCCGACTGCTACAAGAACATGAAGCAGTTTCATCGCGCCATAGAGGTGTGGGAACAATATCTCGAGCACGAAGACGAGAACGTGACGGTGCTAACGAGAGTTGCCGACGCGCACCGAAAGGTTCGCAATTTCGACCGGTCGAAGGAGCTCTACGATCGCGTTTTATCGATCGAAGAGGACAACGCCTACGCGATTATCGGGCTCGCCCACCTGCACTACGACTTCAAGGATTACGAGGGTGCGCTGCACTACTGGAACTGGATGTCGCGCCTCAGCGGCCCGCGGGTCGATATCCGTGTTCTGACCTCCATGGGTAACTGCTATCGCAAGCTCAAGCGCTTCGACACCGCGGCGCAGTACTTCAATCGTGCTCTCGAGCGTGAGCCAAACAACTTTTACGCGCTCTTCGGGCTGGGAGACTGCTACCGGGGCCTTGGCGACCCGGATACCGCTCTGGCGTACTGGAATCGAATTCTTGCACGAGATCCGAAGAACAAAGTGATTTTGACACGTGCCGGCGACGCCTACCGCTCCATCGGGCACCCCGACACCGCGCGGCAGTACTACGAGCAGGCGCTGGACATCGAGTTCGACGCCTACGCCGTGCTCGGTCTCGCGCTACTCTACATGGACACCGGAGACTACGCGAGGGCGATAGAGTCTCTCGAGGCCGTTGTACAGTCCGCCCCGAGGAATGCACGGGTATACGAAACCCTCGCCGAGTGTTACCTGAAAGTGGGACGACGCTCCGACGCCGTTAAGCTTCTTGAAAGCTTCCCGAGCCAAGGGAAGCGCAATCGGCGAATCGCCGAGAACCTCGAGCGCATCCGCGGCGACCGAACCTGAACGGGCGAGCGGCGAGTAACGTGGCGCCGGCCGCGCCGGCGCCTAACGGCCCTCGCCGTTACCTACGACCGCCTTTACGCGGCGCACACCCTGGGAGGAAGACTGCTCTTTGGTTATGCGGAATCCGCCGAGCTGACCTGTGCTCTCGACGTGCGGCCCGCCGCAGACTTCCTTCGAGTAGTCACCGACACTGTAGACTTTGACCACCTCGTCGTACTTATCGCCGAACAGCGCCATCGCTCCGTTTTCACGAGCTTCCTCGAGGGTCATGGTCTCGTAGCGAACCGGGAGATCCTCTTCGATCTTCTCGTTTACGATGCGCTCGACCTCGCCAATCTGCTCTTTGGTCATCTTCTCCGGATGGGAAAAGTCGAAACGCAGCCGCTCCGGCGTGATGTTACTACCCTTCTGTGCCACGTGCTCTCCGAGGACATCACGGAGCGCCTTGTGCAGAAGATGGGTAGCGGTATGGAGCTTAGTGGTGTGCTCCGAGTGGTCCGCAAGTCCGCCCTTGAAGGTCTGGTTCGCGTCCATCTTGGAACGCTCTTGATGCTCGCGGAACGACTCGTCGAAGCCTTCGCGGTCTACCTTGAGGTTATGCTCGGCGGCGAGCTCCTCGGTTATCTCAATCGGAAACCCGAATGTATCGTAGAGACGAAAGGCAACCTCCCCGGGAATAATCCCGGAGGGCTCTTCGAGAAGCTTCGGTAGCTTTTTCTCGAACTCGTGCTCACCCTTCTGCAGCGTATCGAGAAACCGCTTCTCCTCGCCTACCACCTCATCGAGTACCTTGTCGGCGTTCTGACCGAGCTCGGGGTACGCATCCCGGTACATCTCGATAACGGTTTGCGCCGGCTGATGCAGGAACATATCTTCCCGCCCGAGAAGCTTACGACCGTGGCGCACCGCGCGGCGAATGAGGCGCCGCAGAATGTAGCCCTGGCCGACGTTGGACGGCGAGACGCCGTTCTCGTCTCCGAGGATAAAGGTTGCCGCCTTGATATGGTCACTTATGATTCGGAGCGAGCGGTCTGTGTCCTCGTCGCTGCCATAACTCACCGAAAAGATCTCACCGAGAATCTCGAGGATCGGCTGAAAGACCTCCGTCTCGTAGACGGACTTCTTGCCCTGAAGCACCGCAACCGTTCGCTCGATGCCCATGCCGGTGTCGACATTTTTCTGGGACAACGGAACGTAGCTTCCGTCTCCTTGTTTGTTGTACTGCATGAAGACATCGTTCCAGATCTCCATGTACTTACCGTCGTTAACACCCGGTCGACTTTCCGCGTTACCAGGAATGCCGGTGTCGTAGAACATCTCGCTGTCCGGGCCACAGGGGCCGGTGGCACCGGCCGGGCCCCACCAGTTGTCGCTGCGTGGCAGGTAGTAGATGCGTTCCTCGGGAATGCCGAGCGTGCGCCACACGTTGGCCGACTCATCGTCGCGCGGGACCTCCTCATCACCGGCAAACACCGTCACCGAAAGGCGCTCCTGCGGTATGCCGAGCCAGGCGCTCGAGGTGAGAAACTCGTAGCTCATGCGGATAGCTTCTTCCTTGAAGTAGTCGCCGAGCGACCAGTTACCGAGCATCTCGAAGAATGTCAGGTGACTCTGATCGCCCACCTCCTCGATGTCGCCGGTGCGGATACATTTCTGGTAGTTGACCAGGCGAGTCCCGGCGGGATGAGGCTCACCAAGCAGGTAGGGAACCAGCGGATGCATGCCCGCAGTCGTGAACAACACGGTCGGATCGTTTTCAGGAACGAGAGACTTCCCCGAGATTTGTGCGTGGCCCTTTTCAACAAAGAACTCGATATACTTGCTGCGTAGTTCGTTCGCCGTCATGATGTTATTCCCAACCTATAGATCTTCGAACTGCGACTCCGTCGCCTCATCCAGCAGCTCGGGGAACACGTAGGCCAGCACGCCGTTCTTCTTTACGCGAACCTCCGCGATTCCCTTCGAAACGAGACCGTCGAGCTCTTCTTTGGCCTCATCTACGGATACTTGCGCTTCGAGCGCTATCTCCGTCGCGGTTGTGTATCCCCCGTGCTCACGGGCGGTCGTAAGGATGATCTGCTCGACCGACATCGGCCGCCGTTGCTGCTGCCCAACCGAACCCGAGATTCGATCGAACATGTCGCTGACCGGGTCCGTCCCCGGCATCTGCCTCGTACCGCCGTAGCGGTAGCCGAGACGGTAGTTTGCTTCCTGCACCTGGTTCGGCAGTGTGACCGCATCGTAGAGGGTGCCCAGCCCGAGCAGGCCACCGGTGAGCAGATACAAGAGCCCTGTGCCGATCTTCCCGATGTAGAACCGGTGCAGCCCGGCCACCCCGAACAGTGACGGCAGCCAGAGCAGATACGCCATGCCTATCTGGTACATTACCTAAATATACTCGTCATCGGAATCACGGACAAGAATAGCACCCTCCTCCGCAAGCCGTCTCAGATGCTCGAGAAAGCGGCGCTGTACGTCCGAAACTTCCTTTTGCGGAATGTCCGCCTGATGGACATACTCCTCGGAGACATCCTTCGCCCGGCGCTCAGAGACGTTGCGAAGCAGCTTGGTCCGCACCCGCTCGGCCTGCCCCGCGAGAACACAGGCAATCTCCCGCTCGGTGAACTCCGTGAGCACCGGCTGCAGATCGCGATCGTGCATGGCAAGGATGGAATCGATGGTGAACAACCGGTCCCGGATCGAGCGGGCAAGCTCCGGATCTTGTTCGGCCAGCGAGTCCAGTACCGCGCGCTCGCCGTCGAGATCCATGTGCCTGAGAATGGAGGCCAGCACGCCCCGTCCGTCTATCTCGTTTGAGACGAACTTCCCGTGCCGGCGAATGCGCTCCTTCAGAACCTCCTCAACGCGTGCGAGGACGTCCGGGGCGACAGCATTCATACGGGCCATTCGCAGGACCACCTCCGCTCGCCGCTCCTCCGACATCAGTTTCACCACCCGAGCCGCCGGCGCGGCACTGAGGGTCGAGAGTATCGTCGCAACCACTGGCGGAGATTCCTCTTTGAGGAGAAGGGCAACCTGCTGCGGCTCGAGCTCTTCGAGAAAAGCGAAACGATCGGTTTCGCCGATTCCGAGCTTGCCGTAGACTTTTTCCGCCTGCTCCTCGCCGAAGGCGCGCATAAGGAATTCCTTGGCCACCGTCGGTCCGCCGTGGCGCTCACCGGCCTTTGCCGCAGCCGCGCCGACCTGCTTGAGGATTTCTTCCGCCTCCTTGCCGGTCATGGTGCCGATGCGGGCGATCTCCCGCGTCACCGCCTCCACGTCGGCCTCATCGAGATGGCGGAGAACCTCCGCGGCCTCATCGCGGCCGAGCACCATGAGAAAGCGGGCAGCCTTCTCCGCGCCGACTGCGGCCCCGGTAGCGCCACCGTCGGCGCCACGCGACGACCTTGCTCCCCCGGCCGGCTTACCGGTAGGCGCCTCATTCCGGCGACCGGTTTTTAGCAGTCCCCGGACGGCATCAGTCTCTGAGTTGTTGTGCGATGGGGATTTACCCGAGCCCTTTTTGTAAGACTCGTTGCGCATCCGGTTGATATCCATCGCTTCAGAGCATATCCCCCGGCGTAGCTGAGGTCAAGGTGGTTCGCGAGCCGGAAGCCGGCCGCAAAATTCTCCGGAGGCTTTACTTGACAGTTTCACCGTTTTCTCATAACCTCGGGTTCACACGTCACGCCGCTGTAGCTCAGTCGGTAGAGCAGGGGACTGAAAATCCCCGTGTCATCGGTTCGATTCCGATCGGCGGCATGTGGCCTGGGCCCCGCACTCCGGTGCGGGGTTTTTTTGCTCCCTGCCGAAATATCGCTCGCTATTCTCTCCCGGTCCTGCTATAAAATTGTTGTATACCACGAAAACCGGCATGAGCGCGACGCGTGTCGAAAGGGGCAAGCAGTATGGGGAATACACTCGGAAGGCTGGCATGCACAGTTGGCGCGGCTGTGCTGGTTATGGGTTGTGCTACGGCGGGCGGTGGGAGCTCTGGGTCGATGTTCATGCCACCAACGGTTGCAACCGAAGGGAGCATCGCGCGAACTAACTTCTGGTCGGTCGATCTCGCGGTAGAAAGCGGGATCCGCACCCGCGGCATCTGGCAGATCAGCTACACCGTCGAGCGGCCGGACCGGCAGCTGGAAGAGGTGCCGGTCTACTGGCCGTTTCCGGCGAACGACACCGGCGGGCCGAAGAGCCGTTCCATGCTCGGTGGATTGATCGAGGTCGAGCAGACCTCCGCCGGAGAGACGTACAACTACTGGATGATCCACAGTCACACCGTACGCTGGACGAACCCGGAAGGACGCATCTTCGTATCGCTCACCAACACGAGTGACAAAACAGCCGACGTTTCCGGCATGAAGATCGAAATAGCGAGCGTCCCGGGGGTCGAGCTCGTCTCGCGTGATGCCCGCCGGATGATCGGACCGGGGAAAACCGTGCAGCTCGAGCTGGTGCGCGTTTACTTCTCGGACGTTCCGCAGGATCTCGACGGAGCCATGACGGTACCGTTCCGCTTCGTAGACATGCCGATCGCTCTCAACTCCGATGGGTCGATCCGCGAGATCTCTCTCTTCGAGGATTCCTTTGAGCTCACCCGCGAGCCGAGCACCTACACGAGCGAGATAAGCCTCACCCCGGTGCACACGTCCAAAGCGTTTCTCAGGGGCGCCGACGGCAGTCCTCTTCACCGTTCGGATATCAGCTACGGGGAGTATCATACCACCGAGTACTTCGACCCGATCGATTTGCACTTTCGAATCGAGATCGAGGGCGAGCCGCTGGTACCGAACGAGCCGCTGCATTGGGCAACGCCCGCGGATGCATCGCAGGTATACGACTACGGCACTCTGCAGCGTGTGTTTCCCGACGGTGCGCCCACTACGGTCGCCGTGCTCGAGACCTCATAGGAGCGCCTTCCGGTATTGATTCCTCGCCTTTCATTCGCGCCGCCCGGCCGGGCGCACACAAAAAAAGGAGCGCGGGCCCCTGCGGGCCTGCGCTCCCGGTTCTTTTTCAGTCTCGTGCGTGCTCGTATTCGATGGCGGTCGCCGCGGCGCGAAGCTTGTAGCGGCGGCACCACAGACCGCGCCCGCCGCTACTTGTTGTGCGCCACAGCCTTGGCTGCCGCAAGCCGCGCAATAGGTACACGGAAAGGAGAGCAGGAGACGTAATTCATCCCGACTCTGTAGCAGAACTCGATGGAGCGCGGCTCGCCGCCGTGCTCGCCGCAGATTCCTACTTTCAGCTTCGGATTCGTCTGCCGACCC
>JAAAOR010000114.1 GCA_009908735.1 Spirochaetota bacterium
AACTGCGTCAGAATGAAGTTACTGACGAACACGTAGGTTATGATGATGCCGACGTAGCTCATAGCGTCCTCCTATGCAGCCTCGGACCCCGACACCTCAGAGGCCTTCCGGCGCCCCCCCTGGCGTCCAGGTTTGCCCTCAACGCGTTGAAACCAGCCATGAGGAAGCCGATTGCAAGGAGCGCGCCGGCCGGCAGCGCCATAACGCGGGCGGGCGAGTCGACGATACCCGGAATCTCGATCGTGCCCTCGAACGCGCCCACCGGAAACAGCGTGACGGTACCGGCTCCGAGCACCTCCCGCACCAGCGCAATGGCCGTGAGCCCGATCGTGAAGCCGACCGCCATGCCAAGAGCGTCAACCGCCGAGCTCGCAGCCGTACTCCTGCTTGCAAAGGCCTCGGCGCGGCCGAGGATGATGCAGTTTACCACGATGAGCTGCACGAACACGCCGAGGGACGCCGAGAGCGCCGGGAGATAGGCCTGCATAGTCAGATCGACGATGGTCACGAAACTCGCAATGATGACGATGTAGGCGGGAATGCGAACCCTCGGTGGTATGAAATCCTTCAAAAGCGAAACGAACACGTTCGAGCTCAGCAGCACGAACAGCACCGCCGCCCCCATACCGAGGGCGTTGACCACCTGTCCCGAAACCGCAAGGGCGGGACAGAGCCCGAGGGCCATCACGAACACGGGGTTTTCCCGGAATATGCCTTTGTTGAACTCGTCCAGCGTCACTACAGCCTCTCTTTCACGAACCGCGAGCCCGCCCGCAGGGCGTCGGCGATGCCCATGAAGGTGACGGTCGAGCCGGAGACCGCCTCCGCTTCTTCGGCGGGCAGGTCGCCCTTGGTGGTGGGAATCGGCTCCTCATCCCCTCTTCCGATAAACTTTCCTTCCATGTAGGCGGGGCGCTCGGCCTCCTTGCCGAGACCGGGCGTCTCGGAGTTCTGCATGAGCACCGCTGAAAAGACCTTCCCGTCGGCGGCAATGCCCGCAAGGATCTGCATCTCACCGCCGTATCCCGAGCCTGCGAGCTCCACCACATAGCGGGAGGCAGGGGGACTTGATGCGCCCACAGGGTAGTAGGCGCGCACGATCTCGCTCTCGTCCTCATCGACGGCGACGCGCTCGCCAACCTCCGCGGCGCGAACGATCCGCCGCAGCGCCGCGTCGAGCGCCTCCTGTCGGTTCTGCGCGATAACGGGTGCGGTGACCGCATTCACGAGGGCGAGCACCAACGCCGCAACTGCACAGATGATTGCAAGCCGACCACCGATCTCTACGAGCTTTTGCATCACGCTTCCTCTTCCGCGCCGGCTTTGCCGAAGATGCTGGGCTGGGTGTAGCGATTGATCATGGGCGCGGTAATGTTCATGAGAATGATTGCGAGGGATACTCCTTCGGGAAATGAGCCGTACACCCGAATGAGGAAGGTGAGAACGCCCGCCCCGGCTCCGTAGATGATCATCCCCTTGGAGGTCGCCGGGGAACTCACCATGTCGGTCGCCATGTAGAATATTCCGAGGATAAGCCCGCCGGCGAAGGCGTGAAAGAGCACGTCGCCGGTGAACAGTCCCGTGCCAAGTGGGAGGCCACCGAAGAGCCAGGTCAGCACGGCAAAGGAGGTAAAATAGGCCGTGGGGATCTCCCAGGTGATGATGCGCTTGTGAAAGAGATAGATCGTTCCGAGCAGCAGAAGAAGGGCTGAGACTTCGCCGATGGAGCCGGGAATATTTCCGATGAAGGGGTCGACGTAGCCATTCGGCATGTCGATGCCGAGCGGTCCGAAAATCGTATCGTTGAGCCGGCTCGTGATACCGGTGTCGAGCTCGCTTCGCGGGAAACCGATGCGCTCGAGGTAGCGGATGGGGTTGCCGACTGCCCCGCCGGTCTCGATGACGCCCGACTTCACCGCGCCGAGGATGGTGGCGCCGCTCTGCGCGTCGGTAGCGGGCAGTGTCGCCGGCATTTTCCAGGACGTCATGTGACCCGTCCAGGAGAAGAACACGAACACACGGCCGGCAAGCGCGGGGTTCATCCAGTTGTTGCCGAGCCCGCCGAAGGTCCACTTGACCACGGCGACGGCGAACACGGAACCGATGATCGGGATATAGGCCGGTATCACGGGAGGCATATTGAGTCCCACCAGAAACCCCGTGAGAACGGCGCTCCCGTCGTGGAGGGTGTTCCCGCGGCCCATCCACCTCGCGATGACATACTCGGTTCCGGCCGCAGCCGCGGTGGCGGCAATCATCACCCAGAGGGCCGAAACCCCGAATACGTAGATACCCCACGCAGCCGCAGGCAGCAAACAGGCGCTCACCGACCACATGATCCGCGCCGTAGAGGCTTCATCGTGAAACTGCGGTGAGCTCGTGACGACAAGCTGCTCACGCAGCGCGTCCTTGTCGATCCGCTGATCAGCTGGTGCCTGCGTACTCATCGATCAACCTTTCTTCCGAGCAACCCGCTTGCCGATCCGCATGCCCTGCACGAGGGGGATATGCGCCGGGCAGACGTAGCTGCAGGCCCCGCATTCGATACAGTCCATGAGCCCGAGCGAGAGTGCCGGCTTGTACTCCTCGTGATCTATGTACTTGAACAGAGAGGTCGGCTGCAGTCCCATCGGGCAAGCTGCAATGCACCGGCCGCAGTTGATACAGGGCGTCCGCGGCGCCTCGTTGACCTCCCGTGCGGTGAGCGCGAGGATTCCCGAGGTTCCCTTGATCAGCGGCACGTCGAGATCGTAGACCGCGAAGCCGGTCATCGGTCCTCCGGCAACCACCTTCTGCGGGACTTCGGCGAGACCGCCACACTCTTCGATGAGCTCACCAAAGGTGCTCCCGATGCGTGCCTTGAGGTTGCCGGGCTCGCGCACCGCGCCGCCGGTCACGCTCACGACACGTTCCATCACCGGTTTGTCGAGAACGACAGCCTCGTAGACCGCGTTCAGGGTGCCCGCGTTGGATACCATGCAACCAACATCTAACGGTAATCCGCCCGATGGGACCTCGCGCCCGGTGATCGCCTTGATGAGCTGCTTCTCGCCGCCCTGCGGGTATTTGGTTTCTAGGCTTACGACCCGGAAGTCGAGCCCCCGGTCTCGCAACCGAGACCGCATCTTTTCGATGACATCGGGCTTGTTCTCCTCGACCCCGATGGCAACATGCTCGACGTCGAGAATGTGCGCCGCGATTTCGAGCCCCTCGATGACCTGGTCGGTCATCTCGAGCATCAGTCGGTGGTCCGCCGTGAGGTAGGGCTCGCATTCGACTCCGTTGAGGATCATCCAGTCGCAGGTCTTGCCTTGGGGAAGGGTGTACTTCACATGGGTTGGGAATGTAGCGCCGCCCATACCGACGACGCCGTTGTCACGGATGGCGGCGAGGAGGGACTTCACGTCACGGTCGCGCCATTCGGCGGCCATCTGCTGCTTGCCAAGGCGGTCGAACTCACCCTCGAGATCTATGACGACCGCCGTGGTGGCCAGGCCGTTGGGAAGATAGACCGCGCGTAGTTCCCGTACCACGCCGGGTATGGGCGAGTGGATGTTGGCACTGACGAACCCGGACGCCTTGCCGATCAGCCGGCCCTCGCGAACCTTGTCGCCGGGACCCACCTGCGCCTCCGCCGGCTTGCCGATATGCTGCTGCAAGGGCACGATGCACTCGGAGGGAACCGCCGCATTCCAGATTCGTCTCTGCTCGGAGAGCGACTTGCGCTCATATGGATGAACTCCCCCGCGAGGGAAGCTCTTGCGTCCGATCATGCTGCCTGCCTCTTACGATTGAGGACGGGTGTAGGTCTCCCACTCCCTCCGGTTATCAAAACCCGCATGCCGAGGAAGAGAAATGGGGAAAACGCCAGCAGCGCCTGTAGAGTGTACCGCGCCGGGTGTGTGTCGAGCGAGTATATCCCCGGTTTTGGAGTTCGCACAACCCCTGAGGGTACGTTCCCGTTGACGAGAAGCGCTCCGATTCCGGTCTCCGGCGCCGTGAGAACCTCGTCGAGCCACTCGCGATCGTAGCGCAGCATCACCTCTTGCTCACGTACCGTCAACGCCCCCTCTTTACGGAAACGCGACAGGGTCAGCGTTGAACCAGGGGACGGCACGCCGAAACTCGCCCCGTAGACGAAGCCCTCCTGGTAGGCGCGATGGGCGACGTAGTCGGCAACATGTACCGCGCCGTCTCCACCGGAAAGTGCAAGCGCGCCGAGTGTCTCAAGACTCATATCGCCGCGGCCGGTCATGGGAACCGGACGCGGAATGCCGGGGACGCTGCTTTGCGGCAGAAGCGTCGCGACCAATGGGGTGGAAACCACCAATAGGGCAACCCACGCCGCAGTGGATGCGTAACGGGAGACGGCGGAAATTGCCGCCGGCTTCGCGCGAAGGGTAACCGGTACAAACAGACGGTGGTCCTGCTTACGTCGCTTGAACACGGCCAGCGCAACCGAGAGGCCGGTCCACGCCGCCAGTCCAACGCTCGAGATGAGGATCGGTGCAAGGGTAGCAAGGCTTCCGGTTGGGTGGAAGCCGAGCACGATCGCCCAGGTTGCGGCAAGCATGAGCGCGCTGTGTCGCAACTCACGGCGTCCCGCCGGCCAGTTCCCGTATTGCAGGCGATGGTCGAGGTAGCGTCGGCCGTTGTCGCCAAACATCACCCAGGCAAAGTAGATGAGGGCGGCCGCAACGAAGGTCCCTCCTCCTCCCAGGGCAACGGTCCCGAGCCAGGGCAGCGCGCCTGCCGTCGCCTGCCGGCGGGTCCGCCCCGCCGGCAGGACCACGGCCGCCACGATTGCCGCGAAGCCAATGAGATAGACGGCGCGCAACGGGGTGTGAGACTCGGCGAGCTCCCAGCCGTCTACCCCGCCGACGGCCTCTGCGGCTCGCCGAACCCGTCTGCGGACCTCACCGAGTTGAGCGTCGGAGCGGAGATATACGATCTCGTACCGCCCGTCGCGACCGCCGGTAAAGATATCGGGCAGGTCACGGAGAAAGGGATCCCATCGTGGGTCCATGGGCGCAAGCCGCTCGTCGAGATCGATGAGCGGCACCTCTTCGAGGCCGCTGAAGTTGGAAATGCGCACCGTTGCCGTCCCGCGGCTGAGGACGCCGTCAAATCCCTCGGCACGAAGTGCGCCGACCAGGCCGGGGCGCTCTTCGGCGCGCGGGAGGAGCAGGCTGTAGAACCCGCTCCACGCGGAGAAGGTTGTTTGCGCGGGCGGCGTAAACAGGAGTAAAGCCGTCGAGGACAGCAGATAGGTTAAAAACAGACACCCGATCAGTGTCGGGCCGCGCCAGGCAACACCGTGAAGATTCATTGGACTTGTTACAGCAGACTAAAACCGGTGGCGATGAAGAACCCGAGCAGCACGCCGACCGAAACCTCGGCAGGGGTGTGGCCGTTTACCTCACGTACGGCTTTGAAACGGATACCCACCTTGTCTCGAAGCTCGAGCCCGAGCCGGTTGAGCGCCTGGGCCTGCGAACCTGCAGCACGACGGACACCCAGAGCGTCTCGAATGATGAGCATCCCATAAAAGAGCGCCAACGTAAACAACGGGGAAGACAGTCCGTACACGAATCCCATGGAGGTCGCCAGAGAGGTTACCAGGGAGGCATGACTCGAGGGCATGCCGCCGGTTTTCCAGAATATGGTTTGCGCCACGTCCTTCGAGTCCGCTGTCCGGCTCCGCAGCGTCTCGATAACGGCTTTCAAAACCTGAGCGAGAAACCAGCTGAAGAAGGCCGATAGGAACACCGGTCCTGCAAACAGCTCGTACAACGCACCTTCCCCATGCGGTTCCATTGACCTCATTCTTTGGAGCCACGGGTGGTTTGTCAAGCACGCGTCTCCCGTGAGAGACTCGGACGGTGAGCGTAGAACGCAAGTTCCTGCCCCTCGGCGAGCATGACGAGGGGCGCCGCCTCGACCGCATCCTGCGTCGCCTGCTCGGCGATGTATCGCTTGGCCGCATCTATACTCTGATCCGCAAGGGGGGCATTCGGGTGAGCGGCAAGCGCAGGGCTGCCTCCTACCGGATAGAGCGCGGCGACATCCTGGAGCTACCCGAGGAGATTGCCCCGGCACACGCCGTCGCCCGCGGCGACGTAGGAACCCCCGGCGCCCCGAACGCCGGCGGGAGGATCCCGCCGGAGCTTGCCGACCGTGTCATCTACGAGAACGAGCATATCCTCGCCGTCGACAAACCGGCCGGAATGCCCGTGCACGGGGAGGACGGGCTGCTTGCGGCCCTCCGTCCCTACCTCGAGGGCGGAGCACGGAAGAGCATCTCCTTCCGGCCCGGCCCCATTCACCGCCTCGACCGCAACACCTCGGGCCTCATGCTCTTCCCCCGGTCCCTGCGTGGGTCGCAGCGAGCCTCCGAGCTCCTGCGCGCCGGCCGACTCGTGAAGGGCTACCTCGCCGTGCTTTCCGGACGCCTCTCTGCGATCGAGGTCTGGGAGGACACTCTCGAGCGCGACCGCTCCCGGAACGTCACGCGGGTCACTCACGTGGCACCCGGTGGGCAGGCCGGCGCGGCACCCCGGGGAGGCGCCGACAAGACCGCGGAGACGGGGGACGCCGCCCGACATGCACGCTCGGTCGCCGCACCGCTTTATCGTGGTGCGAGTGGCACGGGAGGCGACGCGGGGGTGACGCTCGCCCTCATCCGCATCGAGACGGGGCGCACTCACCAGATCCGCGCGCAGGCCGAAGCACACGGCTACCCGCTCATAGGTGACACGAAATACGGCGGCCACCGCGGGCGCGAGGGCGGAGCGGCGGGCCCGGCCGACGTCTATTTCCTGCATGCAGCCGTACTCATAAATCGCGACCCCGATCAGATCTTTCCCGAGGCTGTGATCTGCGCTCCACCGCGCGGAGAACGCCGGCGAGCGCTTGCAACACGCCTCGGTGTATCTCCGACTGAAGGGGAGCGCGCTGGTGCCACCGAGACCGGCCTCGCGCCCGCGGATGCGGCTTCCCCGACTGCTTCGGAGCTCGACGCAGCGTTGGCATGCCCCGCGCTCTCCGACTCTCTTCTTGAGCTCGTATACAAAGAGTCCGGCAACCAATAGAATATGGCAGAATGATCAGGTTTCTCGGCAAGATTATCTGGCGATTTCGTGGCATTCGTGTGTTTGCCCTCGTCGGCAAGAGCGGCACCGGAAAGAGCTTCCGGGCGAAGCTCATCATGCAGAAGTACAGTATCGATCTTCTCATCGACGACGGCCTTCTGATCCGTGACCAGAAGATCATCGCCGGGAAGTCGGCAAAGCGGGAGAAGGCCTACCTCGCCGCGGTCAAAACCGCGCTCTTCACCGACAAGGAGCATCGCCGTGCCGTCCGCCACGCCCTCGAGCGGGAGAACTTCAAGCGGGTGCTCATCATCGGGACCTCAGAGCGCATGGTCTACAAGATCGCGGAGGCGCTGAAGCTGCCCGCACCCTCACGGATCGTGCGCATCGAGGACGTCGCGACCGCCGAGGAGATCGGCACCGCCATCAACTATCGCCGCGTGCAGGGAAGCCATGTTATCCCCGTTCCCTCGATTGAGGTGCGCAGGAACTACCCGCGCACGATGGCCGATTCCGTCCGCATTCTCTGGCGCAAGGGCGTGGGGCTATTCCGTCAGCAGGAGATCTACGAGAAGAGCGTCGTACGCCCGGACTTCAGCAGCAAGGGCCGGGTCACGATATCGGAGGCGGCGCTCAGTCAGATGATCATGCACTGCATCGACGAATACGCCCCCGAAACCAGCATTCGCAAGGTGCAGGTCAAGAACGAGGCGACCGGCTATCGCATCACGGTGTTCCTCGACGTTCCTTTCGGTAGCCCGCTCGCGGTCACCCTTCACAACATGCAGAGCTATACTATCGAAAACATCGAGAAATTCACGGGGATTATCATTAAAGAGTTGAACATCATCGTGAGCAATGTGACCGAAACAGCCACGTGAGCGAGACGCCGGAGTAGCGCCTGAAGTTTACCCAGGTAACGTGCCGACACTCATAAAGAGCATGGAGGTAAGGTGATGAGACGCATCGCAATAATTTTCGCGGGACTCCTCGTAGTATCCTCGATCCTGCCGGCCCAGAGTGGCGGGCAATTCGAGGCACAAACCGAGCACTATCGGGTCGTCTCCGAGGTTGGCAGGGATCACGCGGAGCAGACCGCCGACCGTCTCGAGGCCACCCTCGAGATCTTCAACGACTACTTCCATTTCGAGCTCGGCGAGCTGCCCGACCGCATGCGCGTGCGTATCTTCGCCTCGAGAGACGCTTACGACAGTTTCCTGAGGAACACCATCGACGAGACCCGCGAGGACTTCATCTACCTCCACTACGGAAACCTCGCACGCAGTGAGCTCGTCGGTTACTTCCGCGAGGATCCGGATTACGACTACTCGCTGAATCACCAGGCGTTCATACAGTACCTACGGTCCTTCATCGCGAACCCGCCGCTGTGGCTGAGGGAGGGATTTGCGGTTTACTTCGAGGAGATCGACTACGATCCGTCCACCGGACAAGCAGTATATCGCGAGAACCTGACCTGGCTCGATCCCCTCAAGTCCATCCTCGACGGGACCTCGGACGAGGAAGCAATCCCCTTTGACGAGTTGCTCCGCATCGACGTGGCCGAGGCTCGCAGCCGCCTCGACGTGTTCTATCCGCAGTCCTGGGGGGTGGTGTCGTATCTGATGAACACCGGCGACCGCGACGTAAACCGCGTTCTCTGGGACGCCATCAACGCCCTGGACTCGAATGCGGCCATGCGCGAAAACGTCCGTGCCGTCGAGCAGGAGGCCGTGCAGTGGATCGATCAGGAACGCCTCGTTGACGGATATCTCGGCTACCTCGAAGACCGTCGCTCCTTCCGCGGTCTCGTAGAGGACGGCATGGAGTTCTACGAGGAAGGCGATTCGGAGGCCGCCGAGGAGGCCTTCGTGAAGGCTCTCACACTGCGGGAGGACAACCACGTCCCCTACTACTATCTCGGCCTCATCAACTACGACCGGGGGAACAACTCGCTCGCAGATTACTACTACCGTCAGGCCCTCGAGCAGGGCGCTACGCAAGCGTTGACATACTACGCACTCGGAGTGAACGCCTACGCAAGTGAACGATTCGAGGATGCCACCGGGTATCTCGAACGGGCGATAGAGCTCGACCCGGAGGAGTACTCCGAACAGGCGCGGCAGCTCATCTCGCGGATGGAGTGATCGGCGGCGAGGGCCGCGGCCCCCGGTGGAAGCGGCCCCGATCGCCACGGGCCCCCGGTGGAAGCGGCCCGTGGAGGTCGCAGGCCCCGGCCGGCTCAGATGTGGGCGGTTTTCCGGTACGTCTTTCGCTTTCTCAGCAGGTGGACGAGCGCACGTTCCACGTCTTTATTGGGCGGGCTCGCAGGGCGAATGAACTGCTTGATCTCGGTAAAGGCTTCCTTGAAGGGCACGCGCTGCTCCTTCCCCGACTCGCTTATCAAAAACAGAAAATCCACGGTCAGATGGGCAATCTCGATATCGCGGCCGAGCTCCTCGCCCGCGGCACGACGCTCGTCGAGACGACCGAGGCTCTCGAAGAAGCGTTTCTGAAAGTCCGTAAACTTGCGTCCCTCGAGAAAGAAGGCCACCGACGGCAGCATGTATTTCAATAAGCCGAATTGATGAAGTTGCTCGAAGATCGGCCGCGTCGCGCCCGAAGAAAGGATCTTGAACAGCTCTTCGGTCAGCCGTGAGGCCGGACATTGATCCATGAGGTCACGGTTTCGCTTTATCTGTCGCTTGAGGGGGCCCTGTATCTTGAATCCGCCCGTCTGCGCGTACTTGATGGCGCGGACCATCCGTACCGGATCCTCGGTGAAAATGCGCTCGATGGGAATGACCGGCTTGAGCTTGCCGGTACGGATATCTTCAAACCCTCCGACATAGTCGAGGATAGTGCCCTCGTCGGGCTCAAAGTAGAGGGCGTTGATGGTAAAGTCCCGCCGCTTCACGTCCTCCTCGATGGCGCCGAAGATGTTATTGAAGCCGCCCGACTCCTCCGCGCGAAACGTCGAGACCTCGATGATCTGATCGCGGAAGAAAATGTGCACGAGCCGAAAGCGCTTTCCGATGATGCGGGAGTTACGGAACAACTTGCGGATGCGACCAGGCGGGGCGTCGGTGGCGATGTCGAAATCCTTCGGCGTCCGGCCGAGCACCAGGTCGCGGACGCCACCGCCGACGATGTATGCGTTGTGACCGCCGGCACGCAGACGGCGCAGCACCTTCAGCGCCTCGACATCGACGTTCTTCCGGTCGATACCATGTTCGTCACGCGTGTAGATGTAGGCCTGTTGGACGGGTTTGCCGTCCTCGGATGTCGAATAGCGGATGCGCAAAGAAATACCTCTGGAAAAGCTCGTAGAGCCGTGTCCGGCACGGACCCGCTCCGCTTCTTACTTATAAGGAGAACCCAATTGGTACGTCAAGCGAGCGCAGCGCTATCTAGTGGTATTCATGGCCCTCCACTATGCCGCGGTAGCGAAACAGAGCATGCAGGATCTTTCGCACGCGCGTGTTAAAGAGCTTGGGCGCCATGTAGCCGGAGGCGGCCTTCTTGTGAATTTCCCCGAGCGTCGGATAGGGATAAATGGGCGACATCACCTCGTTAAGCTTCCAGCCCTTGCCGACCGCGAAGATAGACGGCAACAGCAGATCCCCCGCGTGAAGTCCGACTATCTGGGTGCCGACGACCCGGTCTTTGCGGTCGAGGAGAATCTTTACCATTCCCTCCGGCTCACCTTCCGCGTGCGCCCGATCATTGGCGGAGAGCTCCTGTCGGACCAGGTGATAGTCGATACCCGCCTCGCCGGCGGATTTCTCGTTGTAGCCGATCGACGCGAGCTCGGGATCGGTGTAGGTAACCCAGGGTACGTTGCGGTAGTTCATGGTGCCGCCCACCCGAAGCGCGATACGACGCACCGCCACCGAGCCCTCCGCACCGGCCACATGCGTAAAGAGAAACTTCCCGTTGACATCGCCCACGGCGAGAATGTGGCGTTGGCTGGTCTGAAGCTTCGAGTTCGTCGTGATGAAGCCCCGCTCCACCGCGACCCCCGCCTTTTCGAGATCCAGTCCGTCGGTATTCCCCGTGCGCCCGGCGGCAACGAGCAGCTCGTCGGCGTCGAGGGTAAGCGCCTCGCCGTTCTCCTCGAGGTGCACGCGTTTTGCGCCGTCGCTTGCCTCTACGTTGCTAATCTTCACGCCGAGCTTGAAGGTGACCCCGTCGGCTTCCATTCGCTGCTGCACGATTTCCGCCATGTCGGCGTCCTCTCTCGGGAGCATTTGCGGCGCGACGTCGAGCACCGTCACCTCGCTCCCGAGGCGGGCGTAGGCATGCGCCATCTCGGAGCCGATCGGCCCCGCGCCGATGACGACGAGGCGGCGCGGGAGCTCGGGCAGATCGAACACATCGAGGTTGGTTATGTAGCCGGCCTCCTCGAGCCCTGGAATCGGCAGACCCCGGGGGGAGCTGCCGGTTGCAAGCACTATTGATCGCGCAGAGATGGTCCGCCCGTCCACCTCCACCTCATGGGGGCTTACGAAGCGTGGCTGCCCGATGAAGACCTCTGCTCCGAGGCTCTCAAAGCGCTCGGCCGAATCGTGCTGCGCGATCTCTTCGATCACCCCCTGGACGCGGCGGTTGACGTCGGCCATGCGCACCGGCGGCATGTCGACCGGCGGAAGCCCGAACCGCTCGAACTCCTGCGTCTGTTGGTAGACGGAGGCCGTACGCAGAAGCGCCTTGCTCGGCACACAGCCATGGTAGAGACAGTCGCCCCCGAGCCGGTTGCGCTCAACGACGGCCGTTTTGAGGCCGAGCTGCGCACAGCCGACGGTGGTAACGAGCCCGCCTGCCCCGCCACCGATCACGACCACATCATGCGTAAACCGCGCCATAATCACCCCTTTCACCTTCTCGAGATTTATTCGAACAATATTCTTTGTCCAATATATAGTGCACCTTAGTTGTATTATCAAGTTTTACCGGCAAATTTCACAGCTTTGACCAGGGGTATGGCCTTGTAGTACCGTTCAGAGTTACATGATGAGCCTTATGCATCCCCGGGGGAAGCCCCGACCAACCGACCCCTCGCTTCCGCCTCGCACACAGGAGGACCTGGGCCTCGATATCCTTGCGCGGGAGCTCGCAGGCGGAAGCCTGTCACCTGCGGAGGCAACCCGGGTGCTGTCCCAGCTTCCCGTCGACCGAGACACCATCGTCTATCGCCGTCAGGTGCTTGCCGACATGGCGCGATCCGCACAGCTCGAGGAGGCCCTCTCGGCGCTCCTACCCAAGCTCCGGGAGCTCACCGCCTTCTCACGCTCGGTGCGCGATGCCGACGCTCCCCTCCTGCAGGCTGTGTGGCGTATTGGAGAGCTCGAGCTGTACGTGGAGTGCATCGATGATCTCTGCGCAGCCTTCGATGCAGCGCAACGCGACCAGGGGGAATCCGACCAGGGGGCGGCGCTATCGGAGGGATTCCAGGCCCTTGCTCGATACGCCCGCGAGGCACGTGCGGCCGCGCACTTTGCGCCCCTCAAGGAGGAGCTTCCACGGCTCAAAGAGGGCCTCAAGCAGAAGCAGAGCGTGACTATCGGCATCAACCTCGACGATCGGTTTCGCCCGGTTGAGGCGGCACTCCTGTCGGTCAATCCCGAGCGTTTCCAGCAGTCCGGCATTCTCGGTCGCTTTCTCGAATCCCTCGAAGCCTCTCCGAGGTACCGAGTGAGCGCCCCCCTGCACAGGATGCCGGCGCCGGAAAATATCCCCGAGCGGAAGATCCCGCTTACGCCACTGTTCCGTGATCTCGACGATGTGCTGCACTCCCTCGGAAAGTCCCTCCAACGCAGCCTCAACGAGTTCCTGGGAGTCGAGACCGCCCCCCTCGCCGGCCTCGAGCAGGAGCTCTCCTTCTACCTCGGCGCGCACCGGCTGAGACGCCGTCTCGAGGCAGCGGGGCTCCCCACCTGTTTCCCGCAGATCGCCGAGACCAGCGAGCGGCGCCTCGCTGCCTCGGGCTTCTACAACCTCCAGCTCGCGCTGCGGTCCCTCGAGCGCGAGGGTGCGTCCGGCGCCGCGCACGATATCGTCATGAACGAGCTCGAGCTCGGGGGCGAGGTCGGCTGTCTCGTCATAACGGGGGCCAACCAGGGCGGGAAGACCACCTTCGTGCAGGGAGCCGGACTCATTCAGGTAATGGCGCAGGCGGGACTCTTTGTTCCCGCGCGCAGCGCCTCGGTCAGCCCGGTCGACACGGTCATCTCCCACTTTCCCACGGCGGAGGCGGGAAACATCGAAACCGGACGTCTCAGCCAGGAGCTCGGGGACCTCGCGGGCATGTTCGACGCCGCGACCGAGAAGAGCCTTTTGCTGCTCAACGAATCTCTCGCCAGCACCAACGCGACGGAGGCCCTCGTTGTAGCCGAGGAGATGCTTGCGGCTCTTCGCCGAGTAGGAACCCGAACGATATATGCCACCCATCTCCACGAAATCTCCGAGCACCTCGGGGAGCTCAACGAGCCGGCCGACGCCGGCCCGAAGATCCGAGGGCTTACCGCCGAGACCGAGTGGGACGGGGAGACGGTAAGGCGAACGTACCGCATCGTCCCCGGCTCACCGCAAGGCAGAAGCTTCGCCCGGGACCTCGCCCGCAAGCATGGCATAAGCTACACTCAGTTGATCCAGAAGTTCACCGAGCGCGGGCTGCTCTGAGGCGGGCCGGGACCGCGCGACCGGCCGGGCTCCAGCGGCGGTTACCGAACGATTGCGGGTACGGCGGCACGGCGGGTGCGGAGCGCCTCGGTCCTTCATGCGTCGCAATGGAAGAGATCCAACAAGCCGTCGCGTATCAGATCAACCTCTTCTCTGTTGATAGTGTGGGGCATTCCGGGGTAGAGCCGCTCGGACACCTCGGCGTTGAGGCCGCGCATGAGCTCCGCGGTGTCGAGGAGCCGCGTGCGGGGTACCATGAAATCAATATCGCTACTTCCGAGAAAAACGGGGGTGCGCTGGAGATCACCTTTGTGGCGTGAGAGTCGGGAGTCCTCCCCCAGGAGAGCGCCCGATAGCGCATAGACGCCTCCGTACCTACCGGGCCTGTGGAGCACGTACTCGAGGGCGAGACAGGCGCCTTGGCAGAAGCCCATAAGGACGATGCGCTCCCGCGGCACGCCGGCCTCCGCGAGCGCTTTTACGATTCCGTCGATGAGCTCGAGTGACGCCGAGACGTGCGGCTGGTTCCGCGAGATCGGGTCGGCGACGCCGCGCGGAAACCACACCCCGTTCTCCGCCTGCGGTGCGAGATAGGAGATCCGGTCGCAATCGAGGAGCTCGGAGAGATCAACGAGATTATCGGCGCTTGCACCCTTGCCATGTAGAAGGATCATGGCCCCCTCGGCGTGCTCGACCGGCTGTCCGGCATGTCGTATGGGTTGCTGCTGGTGCGGTTTCATGCGTGCCTCCGGTCCCGCGAGCCACCGACTTTACGGTACAGTGCGAAAAGCTGCGGCGGCAACGCAAAACCGACGGCCCGGACGCGCTGCTTGAGCCGTACAACCTCCCGCCGGATGCCGGCATAGTCGGGATGGCCGGCGGCGTAGTCGGCGTAGGAGTCGAGATTCTCGAGCTTGTCATCGAGGTCGACATCGTCAGTTTCCGGCCCGGGCGGTCGGTATTCATGTCGCTCGACCTCATCGAGATCATCTCGGTCGAGGAATGCGCCGAGTTCCTTTCTCGAGAGCGTAGGATTGTGAGGAATGTCGTGCGTGCGGTCGACCATGGCTTTGAGGTGATGGAGATCCCGGGCCACCTCCTCTCGCGCCTCGGTCACGTCTGAAACCATCTCGTGGACGATGAGCGTGCCATCCTCGCGGAGTACCCGAAGGAGCTCTTCGACGGCGGCGCCGGGGGCCTCAAGGTGGTGGATGGTATTCGACAGCACGACAGTGTCGAAGGCGCCATCGCCGAACGGGAGAGTCGTCGCGTCGGCGCTGGAGAACTCTATCGCCACGTCGCGGTGCGCGGTTTCGAAGTAGCTGCGGGCCTCGGCGACGGCGTTCTCGTCGGAGTCGACGGCAGTTATTTCTTCGTAGGATGCGAGCTGCTCTACGAGCACCTCGGTGAACTCCCCGTCGCCACACCCAACCTCGAGCACCCGGCCTGCGTTCAGCCCGCCGAGTGTGCGCGCGACGACCTCCGCGATATCAGCCATCCGTCCCCCGTGCATCGAGAACCTCCGCCGGTACGCCCGACATAGCTTCCCGCATCGTTTCGCCGACATCCGCCTCATCGACGCGGGGATCGCTGAGAACGCGTCGAAACCGCCGTGCGCCCGGGCAGAAGGCGAAGAGGCCGAGCATGTGACGGTAGACGTTGCGCGGCGAGCGGCCGGCGGCGACCACCTCCTCTACGTAGGGGACCATCGCCTCGGCGATCTCGCGCCGGTTCGGTACCGGCGCGGTGCTGCCGTAGAGGTCCCGGTCGGCGGTCGCGAGGAAGTACGGATTGTCGTAGGCCGCCCGCCCTATCATCGCGCCGTCGAGCCGTTCGAGATGCTCCTCCACCGCCCTGAGGGAATCGATGTGGCCGTTTATCTCGATGGATAGCTTGGGAAAATCGCTCTTCAGCCGATACACGTCATCGTAGCGCAGGGGCGGGACATTACGGTTCTCTTTGGGACTAAGCCCCGCAAGAATCGCGATGCGGGCATGGACGATGAAGCGGTCCGGACCCGCCGCAGAGACCCGGGAGACAAAGTCGGCAAGGTCGTCATAGCTCTCCCTGCCGTCGATTCCGATACGGTGCTTCACCGTCACGGGCTTTTTCGTCGCCGACTTCATCGCCTCGACAACCCGCGCCACGCGGTCGGGATCCGCCATGAGGCAGGCGCCAAAGGAGCCGTTCTGTACGCGGTCGCTCGGGCAACCCACGTTCAGGTCGTACTCGTCGTAGCCGTAGGCCTCCGCCGCGCGTACGGATTCGGCACAGGCGCCGGTGGTGATCATCTCGGTGTAAAGCAGGACCTCACGCGTAATACGCCGCATAAAGTAGCGGTAGTGGCGATCGGTCCAGTCCATCATGGGTGCGATGCTTACCGGGTGGCGCATTACGGGCTCCCTCCCGATGCATCGGACTCCAGACTCTTGCGGGCCTCGGCAAGCGCCCGCCGGTAGGCCTCGATAAGGGCAGGATGTGGTTCCGGCAATTGCGCCACGACGCGCTCACTCCAGGCGAGATACTCGGTGAGTCGGTCATGTCCCCAGTCCGGTGGCGGTGCGGTCGCAATATCCTCCACGTTACAGAGTTTGTCGGCAATCTTCAGTTGCGCGGCAGCCCAAGAGGCCCCGGGGGCGTGCTCCACCTGCAGCTCCTTTCGGGTATGTTTTTCGAGGCTCTTGTCGTCGGTAACCTCGGCCACAATTTCCGCCACCTCTCCACCGAACTCGACCCGCAGCTCCTCGATGGTTGCCTCGGTGTCCTCGACCGTATCGTGAAGGAGCGCCGCGGCGAGTAGATGCGGATCCTCTATACCGGCAAGGGTGTCGAGGTAGTAGGCGACACGAATGGGATGGTTGATGTAGGGGGCCTTCGCGCCCCCCTTTCGCCGCTGGCGCGTATGCCGGCGAGCCGCAAAATCGAGCGCCCGGATCACGAGGGAGATGGAACTGTCACCGCCCATGCCCATACCGCCGATGTATCCGCGTGGGTGTCATCTCTCATAAGATACATAAGGTCGGAGAGCTTAGTCGAGAATCATGCCGGCGCCAAGGCACACATCGCCGTCGTAGAGCACACCGAACTGCCCCGGTGCGATGCCGCGGTCGGCGCGGTCCATCTCGACACGAAGGGTGTCGCCGGCGCGGAGGGACGGCTTTCCCGTTCCGGCGGAATGCGTCGTGCCTCCGCGCGCGGCGTGCCCCGGCCGCACGCTGCAGGACACGAGGTCAGGGCCGTGGCGAACGCGCACCGAAAGCTGCTTGCGCTCCGGAGGTCCGGCTATCCAGTGGAGCTTTCCCAGAGTAAAGGAACGCCTGCCGGCCTCGGCTGCGTTCTCGCTGTGGGACACCAGTATCTCGTTCCGTTCGCTATCCTTGGCCACCACGTACCACGGCCCGCCGCCCAACCCCAGGCCCTGTCGTTGGCCGATGGTGTAGAACCAGAACCCGCGGTGGGTCCCGAGGTGGCGTCCGGTCTCCCGCTCGACGATACGGCCCTCTCGCTCGCCGAGATAGTATCTGACGAACTCCGGATAGCGCACCTGACCGAGAAAGCAAATGCCCTGACTGTCCTTTCTGTCCTTGTTGGGAAGATCGATTTCACGCGCGCGGGAGCGGACCTCGGCCTTCTCCATCGAGCCGACGGGGAACCAGGCTCGTGAGAGCTGCGCCTGGGTGAGGTGGGAGAGGAAGTAAGTCTGATCCTTCACCGGGTCGACGCCGCGTTTTAGAACCGCCCGATCGCCGACGTGGTCCACGCGTGCGTAATGACCGGTGACAATGCGCTCGTAGTCGTCCCCGAGGAAGTCGTAGAAGGCACCGAACTTGATGCGCTGATTACAGAAAATGTCGGGGCTCGGTGTGCGGCCCTCCCGGAGCTCGGAGAGCACGTAGGAGACGACTCGATCGTAGTACTCGAGCTGCAACGGCACGACTTCTACGGGGACATCGAGCTTCTCGCAGACCTGTCGCACGTAGGCGAGGTCCTCCTCCCACGGACATTCTCCAATGCTTTCCAACTCGTCCTCGAGCCACACCTTGAGGTAAAATGCGGTCACGTCTCCGACTCCCGAGGAGACGGCCTCGTAAAGCGCCACGGAGCTGTCCACCCCACCGGAGACCAGAGCAGCTATCTTCATATACCGCAAAGATGCACTTCGCGGGCCCCAGGATCAAGTGGCGCATTTGCCTTTGCACATGCAGGATTTATATTCTACAGTGGTGTGCGGCGGAGGGCGAAAGCTCGCCCGGCGCACCTACAAAACAGGGCAAGGCAGGTTATTCATGGCAGCAACGTCGGTCGGGCTCAGTGATCTTTTCCTCTACGTTCCGAGCCCGCGCATTTCGCTCGAGACACTGGTGGCCTATCGCGCGGAGGCGACCCCAGCGCTCGAACGTCGACTGAGGCGTGCGTTAGAGACCACTGGACAACGTGCGGTACGTTACCCTCGGCTCTACGAGGACAACGTCACCCTCAGCAGCGAGGCGGCTGCAGGGCTTCTTCGCGCTCGCGGAACCGGTGAAGGTCTGCGGTACCTGGCAGTGGGAACCGAGACTCCGGTGGATCATTCCAAGCCGGTAGCGGCATACGTCGAGGGCGTGTTGCAGAATGCCGGTCTGGATGTCCCGGAGACGATCTCGACCTTCCAGGTCCAGCACGCCTGCGCCGGTGGAACCATATCGATGCTGAGTGTCGGCGCGCTTCTGGCGGTGGGTGGCCGCCCGAACGAGTCGGGCATCGTCATCAGCTCCGACATCGCCCGCTACGATGCGCCGTCGACCGCAGAGGTGACCCAGGGCGCCGGCGCCGTCGCGATGCTCGTGGAACCGTCACCCAAGCTGCTTGCTCTCGATCTCGACACCATCGGGTACTCCTCGCGCGATGTGGATGATTTTTTCAGGCCGCTCGGCTCGGTTACCGCAAAGGTAAAGGGCGGGTATTCAGTGCAGTGCTACAACGACGCCTTCGAGGGCGCCCTGACCGATCACGCGTCGAGACGCGAAATGAAGCCTGGGGACGTCCTCCAGGAGGCCGACTACATTGTGCTCCACGTTCCCTTCTACAAGATGCCCATTACGGCGCTCCGTCGCGCGTTGCTGCATCACAACGGGCTCCACGAAGAGCAGGCGGACGAGTTTCTGCGGGAACGAGGTGTCATGGATTCCCTCGAGCCTACCCGTGAGGTCGGCAACATCTACTCCGGGTCAGCCTATCTCTCTCTTGCCTTCATGCTGAAGCAACAACACCAGGCACTCGGAGACGGAATTGTCGGCAAGAAGGTCCTCCTCGGCTCCTACGGGTCGGGGAATACAATGAGCGTCTTCAGTGGCACAATCGCAGAGCAGGCTCCCCAGGTTATATCCGGCTGGAACCTCGACAACGTGGTCTCCGAGGGTGTGGACGAATCCCTCGAGCACTACGAGCGCTGGCTCCGCGTGCCCATGTCCCCGGAACAGTACCGCGAGGAGATGGCCTCCGAACACGTGCCTGAAGGCCGATTTTATCTCAAAGACATACGCAACGACGGATACCGTGAGTACACAAGAGCCTGAGAAACCGGGCATGAACGAGAACATTGGCGAGCGCAAGGCGCGCCACCTCTCGATCTGCGTGGACGAGTCGCGCTACTCGGTGGAAAGCGGCTCGGCAGGATTCGACGAGCTCTCCTTCGTCCACCGTGCGCTACCGGAGATCGGCGCCGGCGATATCGACACCGGCCTCGACTTTCTCGGCATGCGCATACGGATGCCCCTGCTGATATCCTCCATGACCGGCGGGTCCGACCAGGGGTACGAGGCAAACAAGAACCTCGCCCGCGCCGCGCAGGAGGCGGGTATTCCTGTCGGCATGGGCTCCATGCGCATCTTGTTTCGCAAGCCCGAAGTCTTCGACCACTTCTACCTCAAGCGCTACGCTCCCGATGTTCCGGTGTTCGCCAACATGGGTGGCGTCCAGATCCGCGACTTTCCCCGGCAGGAAGTAATCGAGATGATCCGCCGCCTCGAGGTCGATGCCCTGGTGGTCCATCTCAACGCGGGACAGGAGCTCTTCCAGGACGGCGGCGACCGGGACTTCGCCGGCATTCTCGACGGAATCTCCCGCTTCTGCGATGCATCACCGGTGCCCGTCATCGTCAAGGAAACCGGCTTCGGCATCCATCCCGGCGAGGTCACTCGCCTGCTTAATGCGGGTGTCTCCTACGTAAATCTCGCCGGCTCGGGTGGGACAAACTGGGTAACGGTCGAAGCCTACCGCCTCGACGGCACCATGCAGGCTGCCGCCGACGAGTTTGCCTCCTGGGGCACCCCAACGGCTCCTCTGCTTGCCGCTGTCGGTCGGCGAGAGGGACGCATAATCGCCTCGGGGGGACTGCGAAGTGGAATGGACGTTGCCAAGGCCACCGCGATGGGGGCCGAGCTTTCCGGCCTCGCGCTTCCCTTTATCCGGGCCGTCGTATCCCAAGGCGTCGAGGGGGTGGTGGAGGTGACCCAGAAACTAAGAAAAACTCTCGAGACCGTCATGATCATGACCTCGTCGCGCACCCTGGAGGATCTCCGGCGTGTGACACTCTTGCGCTCCCCCGGTTTCGATAAACAGGTACGTGCGCTCGAGCAGGCCGCCGGCGACGCCTCGAAGGATACGGTCGGATGAGTGGGTGGCACCTGCCACGGGGCTTTCGAAAGCTCTCCGCCTCCGATCGGCGCGCGGCGGTACGGGATGCGATCGAGCTCAGCGACGACGAGCTCGGATGGGATGCGAGCTTTGTAGACCTCGCCGACGTCATGGTTGAGTCCTCGGTGGGTGTCATGCCCGTTCCGATGGGCATCGCCACCGGCTTCCTCCTCGACGGCGAGTCCTACGACGTTCCGCTTGCAACTGAAGAGCCCTCGGTCATCGCCGCAGCCTCCTTCGCCGCCGGTCTCATCGCTCGCGCCGGGGGCTTCGCCAGCCGCGCCGACGATCCGGTCATGACGGCGCAGGTATTTCTCGAGCCACGGGTCGATCGCCACGAACGCGCAGAGTATCTGGCTGCTGAACTCGAGGCCGAGCGTCCGCAACTCGAAGCGGTGGCTCACCGGGTTCTCAAGCGGATGGCCGAGAGGGGCGGCGGGTTTCGAGACCTACGGATCGCCCCGATAGATCGGCTGGTAAAGATCGAGATCGATGCAGACGTTCGGGACGCGATGGGGGCGAATCTCCTCAATACCCTCGCGGAGCAGGTCAAAGAAGATGCCGCGCGGCTGAGCGGAGCCGGAGCGCTCATGGCGGTGCTCACCAACGCGGCCCGCAGCCGGCGGGCGCAGGCGAGCTTCGCCGTCCCGGTGGCGAAGCTCGCGCGAGCCGGTCTCCCCGGCTCCGAGGTGGCCCGGCGTATTGTAGCCGCGACCGAGGCGGCGAATGCCGACGCGGATCGCGCGGTGACACACAACAAGGGAGTGATGAACGGCATTTCCTCCCTGGCGCTCGCCACCGCAAACGACACCCGCGCGATAGAGGCTGCTGCGCATGCGTGGGCCGCTCGTGACGGTGTCTATCGCTCACTTACGAGCTTCAGCGTCGACGGCGAGAACCTCCGCGGGTTCATCGATCTGCCGCTTGCCTTCGCCACGGTCGGGGGCGCAGTAAGCTTCCACCCGTACGCCGAGCGCGCCCTCGCCCTCCTCGGCCGCCCGAACGCACCCACGCTTTCGCGCATTGCCGCAGCCGTGGGACTTGCACAGAACTTCGCGGCGGTGTACGCACTTGTCAGCGAGGGCATCCAGCACGGCCATATGCGTCTGCACGCCACGCGAGTTGCCTACAAAGCGGGCGCTCGCGGCGACCGCGCCCGCGAGGTCGGTCACGCCATCTGGGAGCAGGGCGAGATCAGCGAGGAGGCCGCGCGCAGGCACCTTCTGCCGAGTGAGCCCCAGCCGGGAGGAGACACGGAATGAACCGGGCAGCAGAGAACGCAGTGTGTACGGCCTCACCGAGCCTCGCGCTCACCAAGTACTGGGGGAAGGCCGACGGGGAAGCGAACATCCCCGCAACCTCGAGCCTGGCGGTCACCCTGCGGGAACTTTCGACCCGGACGCGGGTTGAGCGCTCGGGCGATGTCGATACGGTGCTCATCGACGGTGCGCCGCAGAGCGAATCACGATTCGCGCCGGTCTTCGAGGCGATCCGGGTGGAGACCGGGACCACCGAGCATTTCCTCGTCGAGAGCGCGAACGACTTTCCCACCGCGGCCGGTCTTGCAAGCTCGTCATCCGGCATTGCCGCACTCGTCTGCGCGGTGGATGCCCTACTCGACAGTAAGCTCCCTGCGTGGAAGCTTTCCCGGATCGCCCGGATTGGCTCGGGCTCTGCCGCACGGGCGGTCTTCGGCGGCTTCACGGTCCTTCCGGCCGGCGGCACCGAGGCGCAACCGCTGTATGATGCCAACCACTGGCCCGAGCTGCGGGTCGTGGTCGCCGTGCTTCAGAGCGGACCCAAGGCTGTTTCCTCGCGCGAGGCCATGGAGCGCGTGCGGCGGAGCTCACCCTACTTCACACGATGGATGGAAACCGCCGAAGAGCTCTTTGCCGAGGCGAGAGAAGCGTTGTCGCTTCGAGACTATGGACGCCGGCCCCCAGGTGAAAGTACTGACTACCGAGGATCACGTGGAGCGGGTGCGTGCGGCGCTATCCGCTGAAGCGGAGCAGGTGCTTGTCTCGGGCGTCGGGGACAGCCCCCGCGTGGAGGCCGACGTGGATGTCGACGCCGATATCGATGCAGCAAAGAGGTAGGGCCGTGACCAAAACCACAATGACCGTACCCGGAAATCTGCTACTATTTGGCGAGTATGCCGTTCTCGAGCAGGGCGGGCTCGGTCTCGCCTGTGCCGTTGCCCCCCATGTTGTCACACGCCTCGAACCCGCCTCGCGCTTCTGCGTCGAAGGACAGCTCGGCGCGCGAGCCATCAGCTGGAGGCCCGGTGACGATGGCGACGATCGCGAGCTCTTGCACAAAGTCGGCCGGTTTCTCGTAGAACAACTCGCCGCCCGTGGCGTTGATCTCCCCGCCTCTGAGAACCGGGTGGTCATCGATTCCTCGGCGTTCGTGGGCGCATCGGGAAACAAGCGCGGATTCGGATCGAGCGCCGCGGCAACGGTGGCACTCTGCAACACAGCATGTGAGCTGGCCGGTATAGAGGACGAGGAGACACGGTTCGAGCTCGCGGTGGGTGCGCACCGCTATGCGCAGGGCGGACGAGGAAGCGGCTACGATGTCGCCACCTCGTTCTTCGGCGGCATCGGGCTCTTTCGCGGCGGAGAGCGCCCCGAGTACGAGCGGGTACAACTCGACTGGCTGCCCGAGCTTTCGCTCCTGGAGATGGGCACTCCTGCAAGCACCGCACACGCTCTGTACCGCTACGCCGCGTGGAAGGCAGGTCACACCGACGAGGCGGTGCGCTTTCTCCAGCGCTCTAACAGCCTCATCTCGGCCCTCGTTCGCTCCTCGAGCTGGGAAGAGGCAAAGCCCTATGTTCGCGAGCTCAGCGCACTCGGCCGCCGGCTGGGCCGCCGGATAGACATACCCGCCGAGCCGAGCGACGGCTACGAAACCGATGGGGGCGCTGAGTTCGGGCTTTGCAAGGCCGTGGGAGCAGGCGCGGAGCTTTTTCTCTGTCTCTCCGACGAGACGTCCCGAGCGGACACCGTTCCCGTGGACATCGATTGGGAGGGATGCATATGGCGTTGAGCGGCTGGGGGGCCTCCAAGCTCCTTCTTTTCGGCGAGCATGCGGCGGTCTACGGATACCCGGCCGTCGGCGTTGCCCTCCCCGACGGGGTCCGCCTCCACGTGCGCCCCGACGGCAAGGCGTGGAGATTCCCCGGCATCCCCGCCGGCTACGTACCAATCCTCGACGAGCTACTCGCACACGCGGAGGCGGTGCTCTCACAGCGCTTCGACTCCGCGGCCGTGAGAGCCCTGCGGGGTGAGGTTCGTATCGAGGCAACCGTACCGCCGGGGGTCGGATTCGGCTCCTCGGCGGCGGTTTGTACCGCACTGGCTCGCGCCCTGCTGCCGGCGCTCACCGCGCCGGACGCGGCGAGCATCTGGCAACTTGCCCACGGGTTTGAGGTCTTCTTCCACGGAAGCCCCTCGGGCATCGACACCGGGATCTCTAACCTCGGCGGCATACAGGCCTTTTCATTCGACGGCGAAACGCTGCCGCGGGCGACGAGCCTTCGCAACCCCGATCTCTTTCTCTTGGTAGGTGCTGTGCCCCGCACCCACGACACCAGGGAGCTCGTCGGTCGCGTGAAGGCGGCCCGAGAGGCCGGGTCGGTCGAGGTGCAGCGGGCGCTCGCCTCCCTCGGAAGCATCGCGGAGGAGGCAACCGATCTTCTCGGCCTCACCGACGCCCCACAGGTCGTCTCCCGGGTGGGAGAACTTGCAGACAGGGCCCAAGACCACCTGAGGGAGCTTGATCTCTCGAACGAGCATCTCGAGACGATGCTTTCCGCCGGCGCGGATGCGGGCAGCGTGGGCGGCAAGCTGAGTGGTGCCGGTGGTGGCGGGGCCTTCTATACGGTCTTCGAGGACGCCGCCGCGCTTCATCGGGCCGAGGCAGCCGTCCGACGGGAACTCGACCGTATTGCGGTCGATCTGCCTCTATTCTCCTATCGCGTTGTTGCCGGAGACGCCGAGCGGATCACTACCGCGGCCTGAGGCATCTCCCGGCGTCGGGCCGGGTCACGTACCGCCGGGACGGGTGCCGCCGCGTCGTGACTGTATGATCCCGACCGTGCGCGCAACCACCGTGCGTGGAAGCAGCCGCTCGAGAAACACCATCGCCTTGAAGACGAATCCGTAAACGGCAACCCTCCGTCCTCGCATCGCCGCCCTGTAGCCGTACTCGACCACCTCCCGCGTCGTCGCCATCGATCGGGCCTCGGAAGGTTTGAGGCGCATTCCGGCGGCATCGTGGAACGGTGAGCGAGTGGGGCCGGGGCACAGTGCGGTCACACCGACCCCGTAGGGGGCAAGCTCCACCGAGAGCGCCTCAGAGAGCGAGAGACCGTAGGCCTTCGAGGCGTAGTAGACGCTCATGAGCGGGCCGGGCTGAAAGGACGCTACCGAGGCGACCTGTATGATCCGTCCGTGCCCCCGTGCAGCCATCAGTCTCGAAACGACGTGGAGCACCTGCATGCAGGCGGACACGTTCAGCGCGATCATCGCCTTGTTTCGCTCCCAGTCCGATTCGATGAAGGGAGCGAAGTCTCCGACGCCCGCGCTGTTCACAACGAGATCGACGTCCCGCCCGGCCAAAGCCGCTTCGAGCTCGGCGATTGCCGCGGAGTCGGTCAGGTCGAGGACATGCGTTTCGGCGTGGACGCCGAGGTAGGCGGCGCCGGTGGCAACGGCACGCAGGTGGTCCGCGCGACGTGCCACGAGCATGAGGTCGTACCCCTGCTCGGCAAGGAACTCCGAGAATGCGCGGCCGATGCCGCTGCTTGCGCCTGTAACGAGCGCAGTTTTCCCCACGCGACCCTCCTTGACGGCGGCACTCTACCCAGTTGATAACGGGCTGTGCAACACCGCAGATTTCTTTTCCTCGAATCCTTCTTCGGCGGCTCTCACCGCGCATTCGCGGAAGGTCTCATCGAGCACTCGCGTCACCACATCGATCTGCTCACGCTTCCCGCCGAGAACTGGCGATGGCGCACGCGTGCGGCGGCATTGCAATTCGCCGACCTCCTCGCCGCCGAGTGGGGCCGGCCGCTGCCGACCCTAAACTCCCACGCGCGCCCTCTCCACCTCGACGGCTACGACGGTATCATCGCCACCGACCTGATGAACCTTGCCGACTTCCGCGCCCTGGTAGCCGGGCCACCGATTCTCCTCTACGTGCACGAGAGCCAAATGACCTATCCACTGCCCAAAGGGATCAGCCTTGACGCCGCCACCGCTTTCACGGACATCCGCAACGTGCTCATGGCCGACCGCACTCTGTTCAACTCCGACTTCCATCGCGCCCGCTTTCTGGAGGTCACCGCCGATGTGCTGCAAAGCGCCCCGTCTGCGGAGCTGCGGCAACTCACCTCCTCGCTCGGAGAGCACGCCGGCATCCTGCACCCCGGCTGCAGCATCGACCGTTTGCTCACCAAGCCGCGCGGAGGGACGGCGGGGGACGGGACGCGCGGTGGGGCTGTGGGGGACGGTCCGCGCGGCGACGTTTCGGACTTCGGCGCCGCGAACGCAGGGCCGCTCATCATCTGGAACCACCGGTGGGAGTACGACAAAAATCCCGCACCCTTTTTCCGGACCCTCGAGCGCCTCTCCGCCGAGGGCCTGCGGTTCCGCCTCGCCCTCCTCGGCGAGAACCCGCAGTACCATCCCAAGGAGTTCGAGGCCGCACGTGAGAGCCTGGCGAAACACATCGTTCAGTACGGATACCTCGAGGACCGCACAGCCTACGAGCAACTGCTGCTCGCCGGCGACATCGTGGTGTCGACCTCGGTGCAGGAGAACTTCGGCATCTCCGTCGTTGAGGCCGTTGCAGCAGGCTGCCTTCCCATCCTGCCCCGTCGGCTCTCCTATCCGGAGGTGATCCCCGGGGAGTATCACGAGACCTGCCTCTACGACTCCAATCAGGAACTCGTTTCCAAACTGCGGCAACTCCTGCGGGACGGCGTTCCGCCGGCGCCCGGGCTGCGGGAGGCGATGCGACGTTACGCGTGGAGCAGCCTGGCGCCGGGGTACGACAGGGAGCTCGAGGCGCTCGCGGCGCTGCACTCGTAGGCGGGGCTCGGATGGCAGCGGCAGGCTCCCGGATGCCGGGTAGCGGTCGGCCCGCCGCCGGAACCGCGCACCGCGCTAGGTGTCGATGCCGTTCATGTGGGCAAGTACTCGATAGAGGCCCTGTGTCCCGAGTTTCTCCCAGCCGAGCGCCGTGGCCGAAACATAGAACTGGTGTACGAGAGACAGCCCGGGCATGGCGAGGTTCATGCGCCGCGCCTCCTCGAGGGCGATTCCCATGTCCTTCACGAAGTGCTCGATGTAGAAGCCGGGGTCGTAGTTTCCCTGGGCAATTCGCGGGCCGAGGTTGTTGATGAGAAAAGACGAGGCGGCGCCCGTGCCGATGACACCGATCACGCTGTCGAGATCCAGACCTGCGCGGTAGGCGTAGAGAAGAGATTCTACGACGCCGATCATGGTGCCGGCGACCAGGGTCTGATTGCACATCTTCGTGTGCTGTCCGGCTCCCGCCGGACCCATCAGCCTGACGTTTTCGCCCAGGGCCTGAAAGGCCGGAAGCATGCGCTCGAAGGTATCGCCATCTCCGCCGACCATGACGGCAAGGGTGCCGTTCTTTGCACCGACATCCCCACCGGAGACCGGTGCGTCGAGGGCGAGAAGGTCCCGTTCAGCGGCGGCAGCGGCAATTCGCTCGGCAAGGGAGGGCTCGGAGGTCGTCATGTCGACGAGGACAGTGCCGCTGTCACAGGCATCGAGGATACCGTTCTCGCCGAAGTAGACCTCTTCTACGTCACGCGGGAAGCCGACGATGGTAAAGACCGCTTCGGCCGACTCCGCCGCCGCGGCGGGCGAGTCGTGCCAGACCGCTCCGCGCTTCTCGAGCTCGGCGGCCTTGGAGCGGGTCCGGTTGTATACCGACACCTCGTATCCGGCCTCGATGAGGTTCAGGCACATACTCCGTCCCATGATACCGGTGCCGATCCAAGCGATGCGCTTCATGCCTCCTCCTTGCTCACAGGGAGAAGCGGCAGCTCTACAAAGACGTCTGTGCCGTGCTCCTCGGCGGTGTGGAACCATATGCGGCCATTGTGCGCGGTGGCCACAAGCCTGGAAATGTAGGTGCCGAGGCCGCTGCCGCCCTTTTTGCCGGACGTAGCGTAGCGCTCGAAGAACCTGCCCCTGACATCCGCGGGCACCGGCCGGCTGTTATGAATACGAACGAGGTATGTTCCCGTGCGTGCCTCCGAGGCATCGGTCATGATCGAAATCGAGACGGCATCACCGGGATGCGAGGCTTCAACAGCGTTTCGCACCAGGTTCGCGAAGAGCTCCTCGAGGTAGATGACTTCGCCGTAGAGAGGCAGACTCCCGTTCCAGTCGATTTCGCCCCGGTCGACATCGTACGTAAGGGTAACCGAGGAGCCGGAAAGAATGCTCGCAAGCTGACTCTCCACGGCGCGAAAGAGGTCGAGCATATTGAGAGGCTGCGGGTCGAGCTCGTAGCCGCCCTCCTCCATGCGCACGTAATCCATCGAGCTCGAGATCATCGTATCGAGGCGACGTCCGCTGTCGCGGATGGCAAGCACGAGCTCGCGCTGCCCCTCAGTGAGCTCGTCACGCAGCAGCAATTCCGCGGCGGTCAGCATGCCGTTGAGTGGGTTTCGCAGGTCGTGACGCATCATCCGCTCGACTTCCTGCTTGGTCGCCTCCAGCCGCCGCCGCTCGTGAATCTCGCTGTGGAGCTCCGAAATCGTATCCTGCAGCTCCTGCTCCATCCGCTTGCGCTCGGTGATATCTGCGACGAAAGTTACCTTCTTCGGCTCGCCCCGTGTGTCCTCAATAAACGCAGCGTCGGCGAGGATTACTTTTGGCGTGCCGTCGCTGCCGCGCACGCTCCACTCGCCCCGTAGCTCACCGCTTCCACCGCCCGCCGCGATGAACGCATCGTGAAGCTCGGAGAGTTGCTTCTGTGAATCCTCGGGAACCACGACGGTGAAGTGACTGCCGAGGAGCGCCTCGGGGCGATAGCCGTAGAGCCTGCTATAAACCGGATTGACGTACTCGAAGTAGCCGTGGCGATCGGTGATACAGATCCCGACAGGGGTTGCACCGAGAATGTGCCACAGCCGGTTGCTATCCGGTGAGATCGCACGGGCGGACTCGGCCAACCCGGGGAGATGCTCGTTCTCGGCATCCGGGCCTGCGGCGGCATCTTCGCCGCTGGGACTCTCTTTGTACTGCTCGTCATGTGCCGTGTCGGGTGCCGTGTCGGGCATGGGCCAACTCCGAACCTGTTGGGACTTCACTGAGAACTGTAGCACGGCCTCCCGCGCCCGCACAAGCTCACGCGGTTTTCGGCACAGGGCCGGCGCACATAAATCAGGAATGCGGGCGCGCACGAGCCGCGCCTCGCGGGGCCTTGATCTCCATCACGGATTACTGAACAATGCAGCCCTGCGCCACAACCCGACCCGGCACTGAGCAAAAGGACACCAATGAATCAAGATCAGGTCAAGGAACAGCTGCTTCGTCTCGACGAAGACGTCGAGGAATTCGCGGTGGTTTTCACCGGGAAGAAAAGCAAAAAAGCGAACGGGCTTTACTACCCCGATAGCCGAGAGATAATCATACATAACCGAAACTTCGACGAGGACAACCAGCTCATGTACACGGCGGTCCATGAGTTTGCCCACCACGTGCATTTCACTCGCTCCCCCGTTCCCGTCGGCAACCGTGCACACACCATCGAGTTCCGCAACATCCTCCACGACTTGCTCGAGCGGGCGGAAGAGCTCGGCGTGTATCGCAACATCTTCCGGACCAATGCCGAGTTCATGGCTCTCACCTACCGCCTGCGTCGCGACTTTCTCGGCCCCAACGGCGAGCTCATGAAGCAATTCGGCGCGGCCCTCATCGAGGCGCAGCGGCTATGCGAGAAGTACAACGCGCGCTTTGAGGATTACGTGGAACGGGTACTGTCACTGGACACCAGAAACGCGAACACGATCATCAAGACCCATACCTATGACATAAGCCCCTCTATCGGGTACGAGAATATGGCGACGGTTGCCGGTATCGCAGATCCCGACAAACGGCAGGAGGCCGAGGAGGCCTTCGCCGGGGGCCGAAGCCCCGATCGGGTGAAGGCGATGCTCAGAGAAAACTCCGGGAAAGCGGAGCAGGAACCTCTCGATCGGCTACGCAAAGAGAAGCGCCGGCTCGAGCGAACGATTCAAAGCCTCCAGGACAAGCTGCAAAACGTCGAGGAGCGCCTCGAGCGCTACGATACCTATGATCAACCCGAAGAACGCGGCAACATTTCTCCCTTCCCCGGGTGACTCTCCAGGCTGTCGCCACTTGATTAAGCCTGCCGCCGACGGATAGACTGTCAAACCATGGCTAGTATGATTGATAAGCTCGAGTTCTCCAAACATGAGGGCTCGGTGGAGAAGCAGGACCTAGCGCTGTACGCACTGTCTACCTGCGCGTTCTGCAAGAAGGCGATTAAATTTCTCCAAGATAACGACATCAAGTTCCGTTACATCTACCTCGACACCATCAACGCCATGGTGAAACGCACGGTGAAGTCGGAGTTGAAGTCGCGTTACAATAGCGTTCCGGTCTTTCCGGTGCTGATCATCGACGACCAGGAAGCGGTCTCGGGGTTCTCCGAAGAGAAGTGGAAAGAGATTCTCGACATCGATTGAATCTCGGCATTGATTGAGAAATTTCAATTAAGAAACTTCAATTGAGAAATAAGGAGAACTTATGCCGAAAAAGCACAAGACTCTCGAAGATACACGGCGGTTTGCTTCCATGGTCGCCGAAAAGAACGGGTGGAAGCTCAATCCCGATAAGGATTTTCTCGAAGATCTCATTGCAGGATTGACCGACAACTTCAACCGATACGGCTATTATCTGTGTCCTTGCCGCGACGGCACCGGCGAGCGAGAGAAGGATAAAGACATTATCTGCCCCTGCGTCTACAACGTGCCCGACCAGAAAGACTACGGCCACTGCTTCTGCGCACTCTTCTTTCGGCCCGACTACCTCGATGCGGGCGGTGAGCCTCAGTCAATTCCCGAGCGACGCCCCGAAGACCTGCAATTCCAGTAGCAAGCTCGCGGTTACGCCTGCGTTACTCTGACTCGCGGGCGCGAATCTGGTCGAGAACTTGCTTGACCTCGGACATCAGCGACTCAGCCCGATTTTGCATCGCTTCGAGGTCCCCATCACGGGCCGCCGATTCAGTGGCCCGTGCGAGGGCAAGCGCACGCTGCGCCCTCAGCGTACCGGAGGTGTTGGCGAGCGAGTGAGCGGCCCTCGTCACAACCGCCGTATCGTCTTCCGCCAAGCCTGTGCTCAGCATCTCCATCCGCTGCGGTGTCTCTTCGAGGAAGATCGAGAATATCTCTTCGAGAATCTCCGGGGCGTCGGCGTACTGAGCTTCCAAGACTGCGAGATCGAAGGGCGGCGTTTTGGCGGCATCCTTTTCACCCATATTTTTTAATTTAATGAATTTAGACTTAAGTATCAATGAGCGCGGATGCCTTGTAGCCGACCAAGGCACCCAGGCTCTCATTTTCCTTGACCCCTGCATGCAAATGGGATTGAATGAAGGATCGCGATCACTAACCGCACAAGGAGAAGCGCATGGCAGAGAAGCAGTACGTGATGGCCTTCGACGCCGGCACGACGAGCAACCGCGCGATACTGTTCAATCATGATGGTCGAATCGCGGGCGTCGCGCAACGGGAGTTTGCTCAGATCTATCCGAAGCCGGGATGGGTAGAACACGATCCGATGGACATCTGGGGCACGCAGAGCGGTGTCGCCCGCGAGGTGCTCGAAAAGACGGGCACACGCCCGGGCGAGGTCGCAGCCATCGGCATTACCAATCAGCGGGAAACCACGATTGTCTGGGAGCGATCCAGCGGCAAACCTATTTACAACGCCATCGTGTGGCAGGACCGCCGCACCGCGCCGATCTGCGACCAGTTGACCCGTGACGGATGGGCCGACTACATCCGCGATAACTGTGGGCTGGTGATCGATGCGTACTTCTCGGGGACGAAGGTCAAATGGCTCCTCGACAACGTGGAAGGCGCTCGGGAAAAGGCCGAGCGCGGAGAGCTCATGTTCGGTACGGTCGATACCTGGCTCATCTGGAAGCTCACCGGCGGTGAGGTCTACGTGACCGACTACTCCAACGCCTCCCGAACGATGCTCTTTAACATAAAAAAACTCGAGTGGGACGATACCCTTCTCGACGAAATGGGAGTACCACGCTCGATGCTTCCCGAAGTGAAGGAATCGAGCTCGGTCTACGGCTACACCGCAGCCGATACCTTCGGGGGGGCGAGAATCCCCATCGGAGGTGCCATTGGCGACCAGCAGGGAGCGCTTTTCGGGCAGGCCTGCTTCGAACCCGGTATGGCAAAAAACACCTACGGCACCGGTAGCTTTGTCCTCATGAACACCGGCTCCGACCCGATCGCCTCGGAAACCGGACTGCTCACCACGATGGCCTGGGGTATCGACGGGAAGGTCGAGTACGCGCTGGAAGGCGCGATCTTCGTCACGGGCGCGGCGGTGCAGTGGCTGCGTGACGAGATGCACATGGTCAACGATGCGATGGATACCGAGTACTTTGCCACCAAGGTTGAGGATTCCGGCGGCGTGTATATGGTGCCCGCCTTCGTCGGCCTCGGCGCCCCGCACTGGGACATGTACGCCCGCGGCGCCATCGTCGGTCTGACGCGCGGGTCGAGCAATGCGCACGTCATCCGGGCGACACTCGAGTCGATAGCCTACCAGACGCGGGACGTCATCGAGTGTATGGAGACGGATTCGGGCATAGAGACGAAGGAACTGAAGGTCGACGGCGGAGCCTGCGCCAACGACTTTCTCATGCAGTTTCAGTCCGACATTCTTGGGATCCCGGCCATCAGGCCGGAAATCATCGAAACCACCGCCCGCGGCTCCGCTTTTCTTGCCGGTTTGGCGGTCGGCTTCTGGAAGAACAAGAATGACATCCTGGAAAGCTTCGATGTGGACAGGAAGTTCGAGCCCGCCATGGAGGCGGCTCGCCGGGACGCACTGTACGGTGGCTGGAAGAAAGCCGTCGACCGGGCCCGTGACTGGGAAGAGAGAGAGTAGGACGTTGCCGGGGGCCGAGGGTGGGGCCCGCAGCCGGGCCGCAGCATGCGGTCGAGTCTAACCCGACCAGTTCCCCGCTTCCGAGAGCAGCCGCGCCTCGATTATCTTGCGGAATCGCCGCGCTTCGCTTATTCGGGCTCTAGCTCCAGCGCGGCGTCGCAGTCACTGAGCGACTTCTGATAATCGCCCATGTCGAAGTAGACCTGCGCTCGGGCAAACAACGAGTCAAAACGACCGTAGTCGAGCTGGAGGCAACGGTCGAGGTCCGATAGTGCGTCCCGAAACGAGCCGCGAAGCCGGTGAACCATACCGCGATAGTAGTAGGCCTTCCAGTTATCGTCGTCCAGCTCCAGCGTGGAGGAGAAGTCGGCAACCGCGCGGTCGAAGGAGGACATCGCGAAGAACGCCATTCCCCGATGTATCAGCACGATCGCACGCAGGTGCGCTGTAATCTCAGAATCGAGGATATCGGTGTAGAGCTCCATCGCCCGCTCGAACTCGTGCCGATTATGCGCGTGGAGCGCGCGCAGCAGCTGCGACTCAATCGTGTCGGAGGCGATGCCGAGCCGTGAGGGATCCATCAGGTCCGGCGGCTCACTCTCCTCTGGGCGACCCTCCGACGGGTGCTCGAGGGGCAGCCCCGAGGTACGCTGGATCTGGTTCCAGAACTGACGCCGCCGTTTGAAAAGCTCCGCATGGAGGCTTCTGTGGTAGTCGCGTATCTCCTGAAAGATGATGTCGGAGAGGGTAAGGTTCGCATTGAGGGCCGCGAGCTTGCGTTTCAGAGGTTCTTCGAACGGGGCGTTGTCCGCCTTGTAGACAAGCTCATGTTCGACCTCGGCCCAGGCGTCCTGCAAAATGGTCCGGAGTTGAATCTCACAGCGTGGTTCCGCGTCGATTTCGAGATCTGAATAGGCCGCGGAGGGAATGCGCACGAGCAGATGCGTTGACTCGTATCCAAACTCCCGCGAGGAGAACTCCGCACCCTTGCGCTCGATCTCAAGTACTTCGTAGACATCCGAGAGCATTTGCTCTACGCGCGCGAGATCCCCGAGGAAGGGGCAAACGACGCGCATGCCGAGGAGATCGGGGATGCTCACCTCGTCGGTCGACGTCCTCGCCCTGGCGATCAGCTTCGCGTAGAGACTGTCGAAAGACTTAATACGGGATTTTATCGTGGGGTGCAGATGAGAGACGTCGAGAGTGCGTCGTACGCCGGAGACCACCCGGTCGAGCACCTCGCGAAACATCGGCTCCGATTCCTGGTACCGCGCCTTCAGCGTCGTGCGGCTGGCGAGAGGGAGCTCAAATCGATTCATCCGCCCCACTATAACACGGGACTATCGGCCCGTGTCTGCGAGCGTGTAGAGCGCGAATCGATCGTGAATGCCGAGCTTGCGGTAGCCGTTCGATCGGTGCTTCTTAACCGTTACGGGGGCGATCGAGAGATGCTCGGCAATCTCCTTCGTAGTGCTGCCGTTGAGGGTGAGCTCGAGTATCTCCTCCTCGCGGGTGGTAACGCTTCGCCCCTCGACGATGCGCCGCGGCAGCCTCCGCCACGCCCGAGCACCGTAGGAGCCCACCTCCCCGTTTCGCCGAGTCGGCCGCAACGCACCAGGCGCGTGATTCGCCTCCGCCGCCATCGTCGCGCCGTCCCATCCGCCCTCCGAATCCCGCAGCACACAGAGAAAACCGCGGCCGCGGCCATAGACCAGCAGCGGGGTAACCAAGGCCTCAAACACCTTCTCTTGGTCGGGGACGCTGAACGTGAGAGAAATCCGGGCCGACAGCGAAGCACGCGCTGCTTTACTTTCCGCCAAAAGCCCTCTGATGGCTTGCTCGGCGCTCCGATAACTCGGGGCGGACAGACAGGCCGCAAGCGGAGTGCCCCGAGTACATTTCCGCCCACCCGACGCTCGGGCCGCGAGGGAGGGACTCGCATATTCGACCGTCAGCGCCGAATCGAGTATCAGGATTGCATCCGCTGAGACATGAAGAAAAGCGCGGGCGTCGATATCGGCAGATGCTACCCGGCCGGCGACAACCGCTTTCTCGAGCACCGTTTCATCGGAAAGCACGAGGCGGTTGAGAACCGCGTCGAGTTTCTCGCTATGCTCGCGCGTCGAGCCTGTTTGCCTTGCCGGCGGTCCGGAGACCAGCGACTCCGCAGGGCAGATGCGCGAAAAGCTCTCGAGAAACGTGCCGAGACCGCGGCGAGGCAGATGCTCAACGAAGAGGAGGCACAGCAAAATGACCGGAAGCCCTGCGCTCAGCTCGGCAAGGTGACGGGAGAGGGCGGTTGCGCTGCGGTCTGAGCCAAGGGATACAAGCATATAATGGAGATCGACGACGACGCGAACCGGACGCGGAGATGGGCGCCCGTTCCAGCCCGACGCGGCGCGGCGGATGAGCTCTACGGCCGCACGCGGGTCAACCGGAGATCGCTCCACGAATGTCTCCGCAGAAAGACTGCGATGGCGGGAGGAGACGTCACCGCCACCGAGACGGGAGAGAAGAGACTGGACGATGTCCTGCGAATCTCCGTCGAGGATGGTGAGGAGTCGCTCGCCTCGCTCGACGCCGGAGAGGAGGTAGTGGACCACCGCATGCATCCGCTCAGTCTTACTTTTGTACAACCACAGAATGCTCTCACGCGTGTCGAGTGCGGAGGGGAGATACATGACTAAAATTATATGAAAATCGGTTTCTGATGCAAACTTTCAGGCAACCTTACCGTCGAGCGCAAACGCCGATGGCCGCCTTACCCGTGGCCGCCTTGGCGGCGGGCACCACCGTTAGCGGCGTTGTTCGAACATGCGCGTAAGCTCCTCGCGCACCTGCTCGAGCACCCCCTGATACTGCTCCTGAAGCCGGCCGAGGTTGTCCTGCAGCGTCTTGCTGAACTCAGGATCCGAGGCCGGGTCCATCTGAACCTGGGTGCCGTACTGCCGCGAGAGCTCCTGCTCGCGCTGGCGCATGCGCTGAGCGTACTGACTGCGAATCTGCTCGATGAGTTGCTGTCTGTTGTCTAGATACTGCTTGAACAGCCCGTTTACTTGCTGAAAGAGGTAGTCGAGATCTTTTCCCTTGCCCAGCACCACGGTAAGCCCGTCATGTAAGGTCGCAAGCCGCTCGAGCTCTTCTTCCGAGGTGGGCAGCGAGATAGCTGCAAGCACGACCTGGAAAAAACCCTCCTCGACCCAGTTGCGGCGCTCAGCGGAGTACTGCTTGAGCTCCTTCTTCAGATCGAACTCGCTCTCCTCTTGCAGACGGGTTGCAAGGCGCTTTCCGACGTTTCGATGCTCGTGTGCCTCGACAGTCTTCGGGTCGCTTTTTACGTCCTTCGTTTTCTCGAGCGCCAGCTCGAGGGCGCTTTTTATCTCTCCCACGAATATTCCCCCTGCGGTCGGTTAGTGCGCGTGTAAGTACATGATAACAACAAAGCCCCGCCGAGAAAAACTACTCACCAATCACCCGTTCATCGGTCACGACGCAATCCATCCGCATATCCCAGTCTTCTCTCGGCACCTCGTCCACCAACTGTTCCTCGAAGCAGACGCCCACCGTCGAGAAGCACCCGAGGCCCGACGCCAGAAATCGGTCGTAATAGCCGCGCCCCCGGCCGAGGCGGTAGCGCTCACGATCAAAGGCGAGCCCGGGAACGATGACGAGAGCACTCTCTGCAGCTGTACCGGGCGGGACTCCGGTTTGCTCGTCGTCGCTCGCCCTGCTCTCCGGAACAACGGGCGGCAAATCCGCGGCGGGTTCGTCGATGTTGAAGGAGCTGCGGACAAGCGGCTGATCGGGCTCGCTCATTCGATGAAAGCGGATCTCGTCACCGGCCACGCGCGGGAGCGCCAGCGTCTTCCCCTCCGCAATGGCACGTCGCCGGAACTCCGCTGTCTGCACCTCCCGCGGCATCGAGACGTAGCAGTACACCACGCGGGCCCGTCGCCACCAGCTGCTTTCGAACAGGGAAGCCTCGATTCGCTTACTCTTCTCGAGGATGGTCTCCATGGGAAGAGCACCGAGACGGGCGAGGACCTCGCGGCGCAACGGTTTCTTTTCGCGCGACCTGTCTGATTGCAAGCTCATTCGGCCCGGGTCCCGGGCGGCACCGCCTGAACCGGCAGGGTGCGAAGCGCCCATACCAGGCGCTGCGCGACCGTGATCGTCGTCATCGCGGCCATCGTGTAGGCGAGGACCACGAACATACCGGGAAACGCGATGAAGAGGGTGTAGAACACGATAGTCTCGGTACCCTCGATGAGCCCCGAGGGCATGAACAGGCTCGTAGTCGCGGCGTACTCGGCTCCCTTCTTTCGCTTTTCCATCAGCGCCGACAGATACAACCAGGAGGCAATGTTGACGTAGAATACGGCGAGCAGCACGGCCACTGCGATGAATACCGCCGGCGACGGAAAGGCAAGCGCCATACCGAGCGGGATGAGGGCATACGCTATGACGTCGAGCAGCATGTCCAGGTACCCGCCGAGGTCGCTCTGCGCTCCCGACCGGCGTGCGACCGCCCCGTCGAGGCCGTCGAGCAGCCGTCCGAGCAGCCAGAATGTGGCGCACAACAGCATCTCGTGCTGCAGCAGGCAGATGAACGCCACGACACCGAGGGCGAAGGCGGCGATGGTGATGGTGTTCGGGTGCACCCGTCGGGCGAGCACGCCCGCGATCGGCGAGACAACGCGCTCCTTCACCGGCCGCAGCATTCGATCGAGCACCGCTTGCCCTCCTCGTAAAGCTCTTGCGGCGCAACTATGCCGCAGATACGTCGCAATTCTGGGGTATCTGCGAGCCTGTTGCAAGACGCCGGCGCCGCACCGCCGACGGCCCTTCGGTTGCCGCACACCCGTCTCTCGACGTAGGCTGAAGACATGGGCAACGTGAAAGCCGCCCCGCCGGCGGACCGAGTCTACGATTTCATGTTCGAGGAAGAGGAAGCTCGTGTCTGCGAGGCGATCCCGGAGGAGGCGTGTCGGGAGGCACCGCGAAACTTCCTCCTCAACGTCGCAAATGGAAGTGCGAGCAAGCTCGCCGAGCAACTTGTCAGCCCCGGCGTGACCCTTCCGTGGATACTCGATGCGATCGGCGCACCCGTGTTCTTCTCCGGCCTGCTGGTGCCGCTGAGAAACGGGCTGTCCCTCCTGCCCCAGCTTGCCGTCTCCGCGTGGATACGATCGCGTGCGGTGCGAAAGCACGTCTGGACCGCATCGGCGATGATACAGGCCCTCACCGTCGCCGGCATGCTGCTTGCCGTCCTGTTTCTGTCCGGGATCGCGGCCGGCATCGCGATCGCGGCGATGGTTGCCGTTTTCAGCCTGGCGAGCGGGGTGGCATCGGTGAGCTTCAAGGACGTGATGGCGAAAACGATTCCCAAGGGCAAGCGGGGTCGGCTGCTGGGGGCACGCGGCACGATCGGCGGCATACTCACGCTCGCGGCCGCCGTAGTGCTGTACGCGGGAATCGGAGGAACCGAAACACGCACGCCGTACATCGCGCTACTCGCCGCCGGCGTGGTGCTGTGGCTACTGGCCGCCGCGGCGTTCGCCCGCATCAAGGAGCATGCCGGCGCCACCGAGGGCGGCAGGAACGCCATGGATGAGCTTCGTGACGCAGGCGCGGCGCTTCGCGAGGACCGGAACCTGGCCCGCTTCATCGTCGAGCGCATCCTGCTTCTCGCCGTCCCCTTTCTCCAACCGTTCTACGTGGTCATCGCCCTGTCGGCTACCGGTGAGCGTATCGGCGGCCTCGCACTCTTCGTCGCGGCGAGCGGGCTGGCCAACGTAGTGTCGAGCCCGTTCTGGGGCGCGCTCTCCGATCGGGACAGCCGGCGGGTGATGTCGCTGGCCGCCGGCCTCGGCGCGATTACCGGGGTGGCTGTCATCGGCGCGACCCTGCTGCCGGATGCGGCCCAGTCGAGTTTGCTCTACATGCCCGCGCTCTTTCTAAACGGCGTTGCACAGGGCGGTACCCGCCTCGGGCGAAAGACCTACCTCGTTGACTATGCCCCGGCCGAGAAACGACCGCTCTACGTCGCGGTGGCGAACACCGTCGTCGGCGTCTTCACCGTCGCCGGGGCCGCCGTGGGTGCACTTGCGCAGGTCACTTCGGCGGAGGGTGCAGTGGCGGTGCTTGTTGCCGCACTCCTCGTTGCCGCGGTTCTCCCGCGTCGGCTCGTGGCCACCGCTACTACGTGAATCTCCGGGGGCCGGATCCGGGGGCCGTTCCCGGGACCGGCCTTCAGCGCTCCACGCGTGCGCTCCCCCCGCCGACGAGCTTTTCCACCTCCCGCAGCGACGCAAAGGAGGTATCTCCCGGGGTAGTCATCGCCAGCGCCCCGTGTGCCGCCCCGTAGTTCACCGCCGCCTCCGGGCCTTTGCCGGCGAGGAAGCCGTAGATCAGCCCCGACGCGAAACTGTCACCGCCACCGACCCGGTCGAGAATCTCGAGTCCGGGCCGGTGGATGGCCTCGCGGAAGGTACCGTCGTAGTACAGAATGGCGCCCCAGTCGTTGACGCTCGCGGTGTGCACGTCACGGAGGGTCGTGGCCACGGCCTTGAAGTTAGGAAACTCTTTCACCACCTGCTCGATCATTTTCTTGAACTTCTCGCTCTCGATCCCCGTGACATCATCCCCCATGCCCTCGACCTCGAAGCCGAGTGAAGCAGTGAAGTCCTCCTCGTTTCCGAGCATGACGTCAACGTAGTTTGCAATCTCGCGGTTGACCTCCCGGCATTTCTCTCGGCCGCCACGGTTCTTCCAGAGCGAGGCGCGGTAGTTGAGGTCATAGCTGATCACCGTCCCGTTCTCGTGGGCAGCCTTCATGGCGTCGATGAGTACATCGGGCGCGGTGTCGGAGAGGGCCGCGTAGATTCCGCCGGTGTGGAACCAGCGCACCCCCTCCTCGCCGAAGAGCCGTTTCCAGTCAATGTCACCGCGCTTGAGCCGGCTCGTGGCGGAGTTCGCCCGATCGGCGACTCCCAGGGCGCCGCGCACGCCGAAGCCGCGCTCGGTGAAATTGAGACCTACCCGGCAGTCGGCGCCGATGCCGTCGAAGGGCATCCATTTGATATGGGACGTATCGACCCCGCCCTGGAGAATGAAGTCCTCGAGGAGCAGACCGACGTCGTTCTCCGGGATGGCTGTAACGACCGTGGTATCGAGCCCGAAGCACTTCCGCAGTGCCCGGATGACGTTGTACTCACCGCCGCCCTCCCAGACGCGGAACTGCCGCGCAGTCTTCACTCGTTCGTCGCCGGGGTCGAGCCTCAGCATTATCTCGCCGAGGGAGACCGCGTCCCACCTGCACGCCGACTTCGACTTGATCTCCAGTTCAGCCATGAATAGTGCTCCTCGATGCTGATGGTATGTCGGAGCTAGCTTAGACCGGCCCCATGCCGGTGTCAAGAAACTCGATGTCTCGCTATAATCGGGCGGAGAGGCATCCCCATGAATACACGAGTCATAGTTTTTGCCACCAGCTTTCTGGACGATCTCATCACGCATCCGGCCGAAGAGGGGACGGGGACCGGCATACTGAGCTCCCTCGAGGCGGATACCGGTGTGCGCATCGACTACCGCTGCGAGCGTGATCCCGCGGAACCGCTGACACCGGCGGAGCTGGAGGGCGCCACGGCCGTAATCGCCGACCTCGAGCACTACGACGCCGAGCTCCTCGGCAAAGTCGGCGTCGCAGCCGGCGGCACCCTCGGCCTCATTGCGCGCTACGGCATCGGCTATGATTCGATAGACGTAGCCGCCGCCACGGCGAACGGCGTCATCGTCTCAAATACTCCCGGCGCAAACTCGCGCCCCACCGCGGAATGGGCCGTGGCCACCATCCTCGACATAGCGGGTCGGCGCATTCCTCACTACCGCACCGCGAGCCAGGGCAGGCCGAAACAGGGACCGAGCCGACTCGATGTCAGCGGGAGAACCCTCGGTGTCGTGGGAACCGGCAGCATCGGCAAGCACGTCGTAGAGCTTCTTTCCGGCTTCAGAATGAACGTACTCGCAACCGATCCCTACCCCGACGAAGGGTGGGCGCGAGAGCACGGTGTCAGCTATGTCTCACTCGAGGAGCTCTGCTCACGGGCCCAGTTCATCACCCTTCATGCTGCGGTCAACAAGCAGCTCATCGCCCGGGCCCAGCTCGACCTCATGAACCCGACGACCGTGCTGGTAAACTGCGCGCGCGGGCAGCTCGTGGACGAGGAGGCCGCGTATCGTGCGGTCATGGACGGAGAGCTCTGGGGCTACGGGCTCGACGAGATCTGGACCCGCGAGGATCTCGATCTCGACGGCTTGAATATCGCCGTCAGCCCTCACGTCGGCTCGGATACCGACTCGGGCAAGGCGAACATGCAAGCGGCAAGCGCGCAGGCCGTCTCCGACTATGTGCGCGGGGGGCGCCCGGAGTTCGTCGTCAACCAGGAGCTACTCGGTGAGGGAGGTGGGCGATGAGTAAGGCGGACGAACCGGTGCGATGGGGCATCATCGGCTGCGGGGATGTGACCGAGAAGAAGAGCGGTCCC
>JAAAOR010000105.1 GCA_009908735.1 Spirochaetota bacterium
AAAGAGAAAGCTAACTTCTGTGATTACTTTCAGCTTCGACCCTCCTCCGCGGGTAGCGCCGATGAATCCCGAGGCGTCGAGGAGAAGGCGCAAGAGGCGCGCAAGAAGCTGGATAGCCTCTTCGGCGATGAATAGGGCCCCGATCGTCTTTGTGGATTCCGGCGTAGGCGGGCTTCCCTACCTGGAGGCTGCCCGCGCGCTTGTCCCCGACGCACCTTTTGTGTACATCGCGGACACCGGCCACTTTCCCTACGGTAGCCGGGGCGAGGACGACATCCGCGCGATTGTTCTGCAGCTCGTAGACCGCGCGATAAGCCGGTTTGATCCTTCCCTCGTGGTTCTCGCATGCAATACGGCGAGCGTGGTAGCTCTCGCGGCCCTGAGAGAGCGCTACGAGGTGCCGTTCGTCGGCGTTGTCCCGGCCGTGAAGCCGGCGGCCAGGGAGGCCGGCGCGCGTGGAATGGTCATTCTATCTACCTCGCGCACCGCCGACGGCGAATACCTGGCCGGCCTCGTGGACGATTACGCCGCGGGTACGCCTGTCTCGATCGTTCCAGCGGGCGGCCTGGTTGATTTCGTCGAACGTCGTTTCGCATCCGATACCGCCGATGAGGCCCGCGCCGCAGTTCGCGAGGCGATATCGGGAGGCGATCTCCGAGACGTCGACGCGGTCGTGTTGGGTTGTACCCACTTCACCCACCTCGCGGCGGAGATACAGCGCGAGTTCGGCCCCTGGGTTCGGGTCATCGATTCGCGCGCGGGTGTCGCGCGGCGGGTGGCGGAGCTTGCGGGGGCGGACGCTGCCGTCGGCGGTGGCGACGGCGGCGGCAGCGGCTATGGTAGCAGCGGCGATGGTGGCGGCGGCAGCAGCCGGCTCTACATCACGGACTCCGGAGAAGGGCCTGAGGCGCAGGCGGCAGCGGCGCGGTATCGGGCGCTCGCCGCGATATACGGCCTCTCGTTCGAAGGACGGTTTGCATGAACGCCCACACGTTGAGACTCCTCGAGTTCGATACCGTGCGGGATCAGGTCGCCTCTCTCACCCTCGGGGCAAGCGGTGAGCGCCTGGTAAGCTCGTCGGAGGTCCTCACCGACCGAGATCTTATCGACAGACGCCTCGATCTCGTAGCCGACTGGCGCGCGGTCATCGCCGGTGACGAACGCGTTCCTGACACTCCTCTTCCCGACATTGAGCCGCTCTTCGCAGTGCTCGAGAAGGAGGGAACGGTTCTCGACGAGGAGCAGCTCGCCGCGATCTCCGTCTTCATCGGGGCTGCACGGGTGTTCGCGAACAGTGGTGGAGACCTCGAGGCCGATAGCCCTCTCCGCGGTCGCCTGGAGGCACTCCCGGACCTTGACGGCGTGAGGCGGCAGGTGAGCGTCTATATCTCCGATACCGGTGAGATCAAGGAAGATGCGATCCCCGAGCTCCGGCGCCTGCGTTCACGAATCCGTACCACTGAGGGCCGCATAGAGAAGCAGGCGGTTGCCTACCTGCGGGACCCGAATCGTGCCCAGTACTGGACCTCCGATGCTCCAACGCAGCGAAACGGGCGTACGGTCCTGCCGTTGAGCGCGAACTACCGCAACCGCGTCAAAGGCATCGTGCACGAGGTTTCCCAGACCGGCGCTACACTCTTCGTCGAGCCCTCCGACCTCGTCGATCTCAACAACGAGCTGCGAGAGGTTCAGGCGGCCTACGACCAGGAAATCCACCGCATACTGCGCGAGTTAACCGCCACCGTACGGGCGGACCTGTCGACGCTACGCACCCTGGAGACTGAAACTGCCGAACTCGACGCGCTGCTCGCACGGGCACGCTATGGGGCGCAGCACGACTGCTTCCGTGCGCAAAACCGCGCCGAGGGGGTAAGCCTCACCGGCGCCCGTCATCCCCTGCTTCGTGAATCCGTCGTACCGATCGAGATCAGAATCGATCCCCCGGGCCGCGGGCTGATTGTTACCGGCCCCAACACCGGCGGAAAAACTGTGGCGTTGAAGACCGCCGGCCTCCTCGCCCTCATGAACCAGTTCGGCATGGAGATCCCGGCCGACGACGGAAGCGCGTTGCCGCTTTTCGATGACATCTTCGCGGACATCGGTGACGAGCAATCCCTGGAGCAGTCGTTGTCTACGTTTTCCGGCCACATGACGACGATTGCCGACGTTCTGCAGCACGCGGGGCGAGAGAGCCTGGTGCTCCTCGATGAGCTCGGGGCCGGCACCGACCCCGAGGAGGGCTCCGCGCTGGCAATGTCCATTCTCGATGAGATTGCGCGAATCGGAGCGACGGCGGTGGTCACCACCCATCACGGCGCGCTGAAGAATTACGCATACGGGTCGGACTTCTTCGAGAACGCCTCCGTGGAGTTCGATCCGCAACGCCTCGCCCCGACCTTCCACGTGCTGATCGGCGTCCCCGGCACGAGCCACGCCCTCGACATTGCCGAGCGAAACGGTCTGCCGGAGGGGGTGGTCCGCCGTGCGGCGGGCTACGTCGAAGAAGGGCAGGGCGACGAAGCTCGGATTATTCGCGATCTCACGGAGAAGCAGCTCGAGATCCACCGGGTTGCCCGGGCCCGGGACGCTGAGCTCTCAGAGCTGAAAACGCGGCGGGCGGAGCTTGAAGAGCAGTCTCAGCGGGTCGCCGACCGCGAGCTCACGCTGCGCAAGGAGGGCCTGCAGGAGTTCGAACGCCTCTCCCGCGAAACGCGGCGGCGCTTAGAGAATCTCGTCCGTGAGGTGCGTGAGGGAGAGCTCACCCGCGAGAAGACCGCGCGGGTGAGAGAGTTCCTCGACGAGCTGACCGAGACCGCGGAGAAGGAGCAAGAGCGGGTTTCGGCGCAGGAGCAGGAGCGCGACCGTGCGCGGGCGGAGGTCGAGGCTCGGGAGCTCGCCCCGGGCATGGAGGTCGCGGTGGGCGAGAGCGGCAGGCGCGGTGTCATACGGAGAAAAGGCAAGGGTGATTCCTGGGTGGTGGAGACTGAAACCGTGCGCATGGAGCTCCCCTCCGTGCAGCTTCGTCCAACGGGGAGCAAATCGGGCGGCGGACATGGCGAGCGCGCCGGCGGCTCTCGGGGCGGCGGCCCGCGCGATTCCGGCCTCGGCCCCGTGTCGCTCAGTTACGAGAGCGAACACACGCCGACGCCGGGGCTCGAGCTCGATGTACGCGGCTACCGACTGCCCGAAGCGTTGAGCGAGGTGGACCGCCGAATCGACGACTGCCTTCTCTCGGGTGTGAATCAGTTCTCCATCATCCACGGCAAGGGAGAGGGCATCTTACAGAAGGGTATTCGAGATCATCTGGCGTCGAGAGACGCGGTATCCTCCTACGATTTCGCTCGCCCGGAGGAGGGCGGGTACGGTAAGACGATTGTCCTCTTGCGCGAGAGTTGAATTGCGGCTACCATCGGCCCACGTGAACGCCATCGCAAGGTCCGCGCTCACAGCCGCCGTGGTTGTCCTGCTCGGTTCCTGTTTAAACGTCGAAACGCACATAGATCTCGAGGAAGACCACTCGGGACAGGTGAGTGTTTCATACGACATCGAAACCGAGCTATGGGAGCTCGGCGTCTTTGACTCCGACAGCAGCATCCGGGCAATTCCCGTCTCGGAGGCCGACTTTCGTCGTACCGCCAGACGTATCGAGGGTGTAGAGCTCCTCGAGTATGCGCTCTCTGCCGGGGAAAGCATCACCGAGGTGGAGGCGACGCTTTCCTTCGCCAACCTCGAAGCCCTCAACGGCATCTACTCTCCGAGACGCTCCCTCATCACCATCGAAGAGCAGGATGGTGAGCGGGTCTATTCCCAGCAACTGGGCAGTGGCGAGGAGCCTCCGGTGCGTGACCGGGAGTTTATCGAAGCGTACTTCTCCGACTACACGGTTGGTTTCACGCTTACCGCTCCCTCGGAGATTCGTAGTAGCAGCACAGGCGAGCTTCTCAACGATGGGATGACAGCTCGGCTATCATTGGGTATTTTACAGGTGCTTACGGCGAACGAGCCTCTGATCTGGGAGATTCGATACTGAGGGCAGATGCATGTGGCACCCGAAGACGAACGCTTTTGAAAAGGAAATAGACGCAATGTTACGTGAGGTAGACGCCGAGCTCGAAGAGCGTTACGGCGACCGCTACCCGCTGCATCCCGCGCGTGCAGCGCACGGGGAAACGGCGAGCGGGCAGCACAGTGGGCTTTTCTCCGTGGATGCCTACTTCACGCCCGGGTACGGCTCGGAGCTGGGTCGCGGGTACGTCGTCGATGTGGAGATGGTCACGCTTGCCGACGTACCCGACGAGGTTGAAGATCAGATCGAGATGGAGGCCGCGCTCCGCGTCGAAGAGAAGCTTGGAGAGCGGTTTCCGGAGCGCAATCTTCACGTTACGCGCGACGGACGCGTGTTTAAAATTCGTGGGGATTTCTCGCTCGGAACGGTGTGACGGATGTATTGCTGTCGCTCGGGCAGTCTGATACTATAGATTAAAACTTATCGATTTTGTGATCGATGTTGTGTCGGAGGGGTAAGGGTTCATGGATGCGCAGTTGAACGAAATCATCGAGACGATCAAGAGCGAAGGCGTGGAAAGCGCCGAGCGCCAAGCCGCCGAAATCAAGAAAAAGGCCGAGGAAGACGCCGATCAGACGATCAAAGACGCCGAGAAGCGCGCTCGTGAGATAGTCGAAGATGCCCGCGCGGAGGCCCAGAAGCTCGAGCAGAGCGGAAAGCAAGCGCTTACTCAGGCGGGACGCGACCTTATCCTCAATCTGCGCAATCGCATTACCACCCTCTTTGATACCGTCGTGGAGAAGGCTGCCGGCGAGGCATACTCAGCCGACGCTGTCTCGGAGGCGGTGGTTGCACTTATCAAGGCGTGGCCCGAGCAGCGCAGCTCGGACCTCAACGTTCTTCTGCCCGAGTCGCAGCGTGATAAGGTCGAATCGCAGCTTCGGTCGAGGCTGGCCGAGGAGATCAAGGCGGGACTGGAAATCAAGCCTGTGCAGGGCATAGACGCCGGCTTCCGCATTTCGGTCAAAGACGGATCGGTCTATTACGATTTCAGCTCCGAGGGCATTGCCGAAGTTCTCTCCGCATACCTCAATCCGCGCCTCCAGGAAGCCGTCAAGCAGGGCGCCGAGCAGGCCGAGGGATAGCCGGCCATGGGGCAGTATTACTACACCGTCGCAACCCTGCCGATGCTCTCGTTGGAGTCGGAGAACCTGCCGACCTCGCAAGAGTTCCTCGATCTCTGCGCGCGGCGGATGAGCAGGAAGGACTACGAGCTTCTCCTTCGCGCCCGGCTGCTTCCCGACCCCCAGGACATGAGCCGAAATCCGCTTCTCCGTACATGGTATGAGCGGGAGGTCGGCCTTCGAAACGAGCTTGCACGCCAGCGCGCGGCACAGCTCAATCGCGACGAGCACAGGTACGTGCGCACCACAGCCGATGGAGATGATCTCAGCGGAACGCTTGGGGTGGCTGAGGTCGCCCGGGAGGCGCTGACGCAGGAGACCCCCCTCAAGGCGGAGATGGTGCTGCTTCGCTACCGTTGGTCCACCCTCGACGAGCTGGAAGTGGGGCATCACTTCGACGTCGAGCGACTCATGGTCTATTACCTGAAACTGCAGATACTCTGGAGGAAACGTCAGTTCAACCGCGAGGACGGTGAGAACGTTTTCGAACGAACCTACAACACCGTGCGGCAGGCGGTATCCTCCTCTTAATCGACATATAGAAAGCACTGCAATTGGAGCGTGATTGATGACAAACACGACGGGCAAGATAATCGCGATCAACGGTAACATGGTCAGCGCGGAAGTCGACGGCGACGTCGCAATGAATGAAGTCGGCTACGTTGCGCTTGGTGATCGGCGGCTAAAATCCGAGGTCATTCGTATCCGCGGAAACACGGCGGAGCTGCAGGTCTTCGAGATGACCCGCGGCATCGGCATCGGCGACGAGGTCGAGTTCTCCGGTGAGCTTCTCGCCGTGGAGCTGGGCCCCGGGCTGCTGACGCAGGTCTATGACGGGCTACAAAATCCGCTTCCGGAGCTGGCCGAGCAGAGCGGCTTCTTTCTCGACCGCGGCGTGTACCTAAACGCGCTTCCGCGGGACACGAAGTGGGAGTTCACGCCGACCGCTTCGGTGGGCGACACCGTTTCGCGGGCCGACACCTTGGGCACCGTCCCCGAGGGTATTTTTACCCACCGCATCATGCTGCCGTTCAACTTCTACGACAGCTACACGGTCAAATCGATCGCCGAGAAGGGTGAGTACACGGTGGAACAGGAGGTCGCCGAGGTCGAAGATTCCCGCGGTCAGACCCACAAGGTCACCATGATGTTCCAATGGCCGGTAAAGCGCGCCATCGACGCATACGCCGAGCGACTCAAGCCCACGAAGTCGATGATCACCAAGGTGCGTATCATCGACACCTTTATTCCGGTGGCCCTCGGGGGCACCTACTGCATCCCCGGTCCCTTCGGAGCGGGGAAAACGGTGCTTCAGCAGATCACGAGCCGCAACGCCGAGGTTGATGTCGTCATCATCACCGCATGCGGTGAGCGCGCCGGAGAGGTCGTGGAGACCCTCAAGGAGTTTCCCGAGCTCATAGACCCGCGCACCGGTAGGACCCTCATGGAGCGTACCGTCATCGTCGTCAACACGAGCTCGATGCCGGTCGCCGCACGTGACGCGTCGGTCTACACCGGCATCACGATTGCCGAGTACTACCGTCAGATGGGCCTCAACGTCCTGCTGCTCGCGGACTCCACCTCTCGGTGGGCTCAGGCCATGCGCGAGATGTCGGGTCGCCTCGAAGAAATCCCCGGCGAGGAGGCCTTCCCCGCGTACCTCGAGTCCGTCATTGCCGGGTTTTACGAGCGCGCCGGGGTCGTGCGGCTCAAGGACGGAAGCGAGGGCTCCGTAACCGTCGGTGGTACGGTGAGTCCCGCCGGGGGAAACTTCGAAGAGCCGGTTACCCAATCGACCCTCAAGGTTGTGGGCGCCTTCCACGGGCTGTCCCGCGACCGCGCCGAGGCGCGGAAGTACCCGTCCATCGACCCCCTGGATAGCTGGTCCAAGTACCCGACCGTGGTCAATTCCGACCGCGCGAAGTACGCGCGAGATCTGCTGCGGGAAGGTAACGAGGTCGGGCAGATGATGAAGGTCGTCGGTGAAGAGGGAACGAGCACCGAGGACTATATCGTCCATATGAAGTCGGAGTTCATGGACGCCGTCTACCTGCAGCAGAACGCCTTCGACCCGGTAGACGCCGCCGTAAGCGCGGAGCGCCAGCAGCATGTGTTCGGCGTTATGTTCGATATCCTCACCTCCAAGCTGGATATCCCCTCCAAGGATGAAGTTCGCGGCTTTTTCAACAATCTCCGGCAGAAGTTCCTTGACTACAACGGTTCGGAATGGAATTCGGATGATTTCAACTCGCTGGAGAATGAAATCCGCACGATGGTCGAGGAGAAGTCGGTCGGCATCGAGCATGGCGCCCAGCACCTGCTCGAGGAAACGAACGCGTAATCGAGGTATCACGATGCAGAAAGTTCATAGCAAGATCGAATCCATTGCCGGAAATGTCATTACGGTTACCGCGACCGGCATTCGCTACGGGCATCTCGCCCAGGTGAAGTCGGGCCACGGGAACAGCCTTGCCGAGGTCATACAGTTGAACCGCGACAAGGTTTCCCTCCAGGTGTTTGCCGGTGGCCGCGGGATATCCACCGGAGACGAGGTCGTCTTTCTTGGCCATCCCATGCAGGTGTCTTTCTCGGATAACCTGATGGGCCGGATTTTCGATGGAAGCGGCGTGCCCCGCGACAACGGCCCGGCACTCGAAGAGAATCTCATCGAGATTGCCGGCCCCTCCGTTAATCCGGCGCGTCGTATTATTCCGCGAAACATGATCCGGACGAACATCCCGATGATCGATGTGTTCAATAGTCTCGTAGAGTCGCAGAAGCTGCCTATCTTCTCGGTGTCGGGTGAGCCATATAACCCTTTGCTCGCTCGAATCGCCATGCAGGCGGAGGTTGATCTTATCATCCTCGGCGGCATAGGGCTGAAGTACGACGATTATCTCTACTTCCGGGATACTCTCGAGGAAGGTGGCGCGCTTTCGAGAACGATATTCTTCGTGCATACCGCCTCCGACCCGGTCGTCGAGAGTATCCTCGTGCCGGACGTCTCTCTCGCCGTCGCGGAGCGCTTCGCGCTGCAGGGCAAGAAGGTTCTGGTGCTCCTCACCGACATGACGAACTTCGCCGACAGCCTCAAAGAAATCGCGATCACCCAGGAGCAGGTCCCATCGAACCGCGGCTATCCCGGTGACCTCTACAGCCAGCTTGCAGCCCGTTATGAGAAGGCGGTCGACTTCGAAGGGGCCGGTTCCATTACGACCCTCGCAGCCACCACAATGCCCGGCGACGACGTCACGCACCCGGTGCCCGATAACACCGGCTATATCACCGAGGGACAGTACTACCTGAGAAACGGTCGTATAGAGCCGTTCGGCTCGCTCTCGCGCCTCAAGCAGTTCGTGAACAAAGACACCCGCGAGGACCACCGCGCGCTCATGGACGGCATGATCAACCTCTATGCCTCCTACAATGAGACGCAGGAGAAGCGCTCGATGGGTTTCCGCATGAGTGACTGGGACCACAAGCTGCTGAGGTACGGTGAGCTCTTCGAGGCCCAAATGATGAACCTTACGGTGAACATCCCCCTCGAGACCGCGCTCGATCGCGGATGGGAGATTCTAGCCGAGTGCTTCGAGCCGGAGGAGACAGGGCAGCGCACCCAGCTCCTCGAGAAGTTTTGGCCCAAGCGCGAGCAGGTTGGAGCAGCAGAGCATGGCGAAGGTTAAGCTTACAAAGAACGAGCTCAGAAACCAGAAAGACCAGCTCAAGCGTTTCCAGCGTTACCTCCCCACGCTGCAGTTGAAGAAGCAGCAATTGCAGATGGTCATCCGCCAGATCGAGGCGCAGGAGGCCCAAAAGCGGGAGGAGCGCGACGATCTGCAAAAGCGGATTAACGCCTGGGTTGATGTCTTCGGTGAAGATCTGGGGCTGGAAGAGTTGGTTACGGTGAGCAGTGTAAAGACCAGCACCGGGAACATCGCCGGTATCGATATACCCGTGTTCGAGAGCATCGAGTACGAGGACATCGACTGGGACCTCTTCGCGATGCCGGTTTGGGTGGATGCCGCGGTTGAGCGGGTCAAGGAGCTTGTGAGAGCCGACGCGGAGCTCGAGATCCTCCAGGAGCAGCATCGTCTCATTTCCGAGGAGCTTAGGGTAACCACCCAGCGAGTAAACCTCTTTGAGAAAGTGAAGATCCCCGAGACCAAGGAGAACATTCGCCAGATACGGATTTATCTCGGCGATCAGCAGACAGCCGAGGTCGTTCGCGGAAAGATCGCAAAAAAGAAGATCGAGGCGAAGGGAGAGTAGGGCATGATCGAGCAGATGAAGAAAGTATCGGTCGTCGCTCTCGACTCCAAGCGGCAGCAGGTCGTCTCGGAAATGCAGGACGCCGGCGTCTTTCATCTCGAGGTCGACCAGCAGGAAAGCGACGACCTCGCCAAATTGCGCGAGCAACGAGCAAACGTGGAGCGCGCGTCGATGGTATTGCCGCGGCAACGCCCCGAGGGGGTGGAGGCCGAGGCCGAGGAGTACAGTTTCGAGGGTGCGATGGGCACGGCCAAGTACCTAAACGAGATTGCCGAGCGTCGGCGGGAACTCGAGGATCGCCTCGATCAGCTCCTGCGCGAGGAAATGCGCCTCTTGCCATGGGGTGATTTCTCCCCCGAGGAGCTCGAAGAACTGCGCAAATGGAACGTAGACATCCAGCTCTACGTCGTGCCTCAGAAGCAATTCAAGAACGTCTCCGCGCCACGGCTTTTCGTGATTAACCGCAGTAATGGTCAGGTTTATTTCTCCGTCGCGTACCGCGAAGGAGAAGAGCGGCTCGAGCTTACGCCCGTGACCCTGCCGGGGCGACGCCTTGCCGAAATCCGCTCCGATATTGAGGAAAAGCGCGGCGCCCTCGAAGAGATTCAGGAGCGGATCAAGGAGCGTTTTCCCGAGCGTGAGAATCTCCAGCGCGCAATTACCGCCATCGACGACCGCATCCGCTTCGAGGACGTGAAGGTCGGCATGAATACCGAAGAGTCCCTTGCGTACATCACGGGTTTCGTACCGCAGGAGTTCGAGCGCCCGGTGCGCGACGCCGCGCGAAACGGCGGGTGGGGGCTCCTCGTCCGCGACCCCGGCCCGGACGAGCAGGTCCCCACGCGCGTGAAGAACCGCAAATCCGTGGGCATCATCGAGCCGGTGTTCGACCTCATGGACACCATCCCCGGTTACCGTGAGGTTGACATCAGCTTCTGGTTTCTGATTTTCTTCACGGTGTTTTTCGCCATGATTATCGGGGACGGGGGATACGGCCTGCTGATTACAGGGGTGTCTATCTTCGCCGTCTTGCGCGGAAAGCGGCGTGGGGGATCACCGTCAAAGGGCGCAGTCCTGCTCACCGTCATGGGAATCGCCACGATCGGGTGGGGCGCCGTTACCGGAACCTGGTTCGGCTACGAGCCGTTCGCGCAACTTCCCGTCCTGGCGTCACTCAAGATCGAGGCTATCTCGAGCTTCAACCCTCAGAGTCCCGAGATCATACAGTGGGTATGTTTCGTGTTGGCGGCGGCTCACCTCTCTATTGCCCACCTGTGGAAGTTTATCGTAGGCCTCAGGCGTGGTCGACCAAAGATAAAGGCTGTAGCAGATATAGGGTGGCTTCTCATGATGCCGGGCCTGTACTACCTCGTTCTTACGGTCGTGCTGGGGCAACCGCTGCAGGAGTTTTCGGTGTACGTCATCCTTGCGGGGATCGTCATCGTGCTGATGTTCTCCGAACAGCGTGAGGGCGCCGGGTTCTTCAAGGGCGTCGGCTACGGCCTCGCGAATATCTTTCCGACGGCGCTCGACGGCATCAGCGCCTTCTCGGACCTGATCTCCTACATCCGACTCTTCGCAGTCGGTCTGGCCACGGTGGAGATCGCAAAGAGCTTTAATGGAATGGCCGCGGGCATGGCTTCCGACGGTGTCGTCGGTATTGTGGCCGCGGTTCTGATTCTCTTCCTCGGACATACGCTGAACCTCATCATGGGAGCCCTTTCCGTGGTGGTTCACGGTGTTCGCCTGAATATGCTGGAGTTCTCCCGGCATCTCGGAATGGAATGGTCGGGAGTTCCCTATCGCCCATTTCGAAAGCAAGAACAGACAACGTAGAAAGGAGTTAACGGATGGATTACGGTCTTATTGGTGTCGGCGCCGCACTGGCGCTTGCGGCAAGTGGTTCCGCGCTTGGTACGGGTACGGCAGGTATGTCGGCGGTGGGAGCCTGGAAGAAGTGCTTCGTTCAGAATCGTCAGGCGCCGTTCTTGCTTGTCGCGTTCGTCGGTGCACCGCTGACTCAGACGATATATGGCTTCATCCTCATGAACGCGCTGTGGACCGCGGCCCAGGCGGGGCAAGCGGGGGCGCTTCTGCTGGGCGCCGGGGTCTTCGGCGGCATCGGCATGGGCTTCTCCGCCTGGTTCCAGGGAAAGGCCGGTGCGGTGGCATCGGATGCGCTTGCGGAAACGGGACAGGGATTCGGGCAGTTCATCATGGTTCTCGGCATCGTCGAGACGGTTGCGCTGTTCGTGATGGTCTTCCTACTTGGTGTTGTGGCCGTATAGGGCCGACCTGCCGAGTATGTAGGTAGGATGTTGTCTCGTGTGCACCTCGCGGCAGTAATTCTTCTCACCGTCTGCCCCGTTCTACTCCCGGCACAGGAGACGGACGTGCGGGCGGGCGGGGAGCCGGCGTGGGTTACCTATCGGCGGGGTGTGCACGCGCTCGATTCGCGCGATTTCGGCGAGGCGCTACGGAACTTTCGTGACGCACTTGCCGTGCGTCGCCCGTTTCCCGAGGCGGAGGCAGGCATTGGTCGCGTCTT
>JAAAOR010000034.1 GCA_009908735.1 Spirochaetota bacterium
CATCGGAGCGCCGGCGAGTCGTATCAACATTTTCGGCACCAGTTTCCGCCTCATGCGGCGCACGCAGTCGGTCGGCTCGTCATACGGGTTACTTGACCGCGCGAAAGCTGAAGTCGTATGATGTGGCGGAAGCATAGACATGCCCCGGGCCCATAGCTCAGTTGGTTAGAGCAGCGGACTCATAATCCGTGGGTCGAAGGTTCAAGTCCTTCTGGGCCCAGTCACCGGACGTAGCATCATAAGGGCGACTACCACGCCCACCGCCGAGAGGCCGATCACGAACACGAACATCGGGCTGTAGGAATTGAATCTGCTATACAACGCGCTAAACGCGCTCCCGCCGACGAGTGCTCCCACCCCGTAGGCGGTGTACATAATGCCGTAATTCCTTGCGTAATGGAATGGGCCGAAGAGTCGCGTCGTCGCCGCCGGTGCGATTGCGAGCCAGCCGCCGAGCATCAGCCAAAAAATACCGAAACCGATGAAGAACGGCAGCGGGGCACGAGGCCCGGCGAGCAGAGACACGCCGGCGCCGATCGCGATCAGACCATACGACAGAACCACCGTCGTCCTCGACCCGAGCGCATCGTGGACGGCACCGAAGATCGGCCGACCCACGCCGTTGAGAATCCCGAACGCCGAGACAGCCGCCGCCGCACCGGACGCCGAAAGCCCGGCGACCTGTCGCCCGAACGGCGCGGTCATGCCGATCGCCGTCAACCCGGCAAGTGTACCGATGGCGTAGCAGATCCACAGGCCGTAGAAGCCGCGCGTTGCAAGCATCTCCCGCGGTGCGAGCTCACGCGGCGGCACCGACACCTCCGGCACCGCCTCCGCCTTCTCGGGATCGGAGGCGCTCGCGACTTCCGGACCACGACGAAAGAAGCCGGCCAGGCCTGCAATGACCCCGATGAAGCCAACACCGAGCACGATCATCGCAGTCTGCACCCCGAACCGGTTGATCAGAATCTCGGCGAGAGGCGCGGTGACGAACGGCGACACGCCGAACCCGGCCAGGGTGAGCCCCATCGCGAGCCCGCGCTTGTCGGGAAACCAGGTCGCCACGACCGAGAGCGGCACGCCATAGGCAAAACCCACTCCGGCGCCACCGACAATGCCGTAAGTGACAACAAGAGGGATGAAGCCGTCGACGAACCCGGCGCTCATCCATCCGGCGGCTAGGAGCACACCGCCGGCAAGCAGCGTTACGCGGGGGCCGATGCGCGCGATAAACGCACCGGCGAGAGGCATGGAGAACGCAAATGCCCCGAGAAAGACCGAGTACGGTAGGCCACTTTGCGCGGCCGTAATACCGAGCGCCGCCTCGAGCGGTTCCCGGAAGACGGACCAGGAGTATACGGTTCCAAGGCAGGCGTTGACCACGATGCCGATAACAACGAGGTCCCAGCGTTTGTTCAGGCGAGGATCTGCGTGCATGCCGCTACTATTGCGACCACGGGCGTTTTTGCCAACCCGTGGCAGGGGGCTTTGCCGCCGCCGGCTTCTCCCAATGTCGATAACAGTATTGACCGAACATGAGTACCGGAATTATGATGCCGCGACGTTTTCTAAGTATAAGGAGGAAACATGAATCGTTCGAAAGACAGCCGGTTCAAGAGAGTCGCGCTCCTGCTGACAGCAGTCGCGCTTGCCGGCGTGCTGGTGCTCGCGGGCTGCGCCCCGCAGGAGGAAGAGGAGGAAGCGGCTCAGGAGGAGGCTCAGGTAGAGCGCGACACGCTCACGATCGCCATCGGTGCTGAGCCCGAGTCACTCGACCCGGTTCGCATGACATCCGCACCGGCGGCCACGGTGGGAGAGCACGTGGTCGAGCGGCTGATCTACATGGAAGAGGACGGATCTCTGACGCCGATGCTTGCAACGGGATGGGAGTCGAATGATGAGGGCACCGTATGGACCTTCGACATCCGCGAAGGTGTTGAGTTCCACGACGGTGAGCCGCTGAACGCCGAGGCGGTGGCCACCAACCTTCGCCGGTTCGTGAACCCGGACGTGGGTGCAGCTTACGCATTTCTGCTCGGCACCGTTGAGGAGATCGAGGCTGTAAGCGAGTACGAGCTACAACTGAGCCTGTCCGAGCCCTTTGCGCCGATTCTCTCGCACCTCTCGCACAGCTTCATCGGTATCGTGAGCCCCGCTCAGCTCGAGGGCCTCGCACCGGAGGATACAATCGAGATCCCGGTCGGCACCGGCCCCTACGAGATGGTCGACTGGAGCCGTGGTGACAGCATCTCACTCGAGGTCAATGAGGACTTTTACGGCGACACGCCGGCGATTCCGAATGTTCGCTTCGAGTTCATTCCCGAGTCCTCGGCGCAGATCGTCGCGCTGGAGACCGGAGAGGTCGACGCGATGATGCGCGTTCCCCCGCAGGAGGTTGAACGTCTCGAGGACGCATCGGACATCGAGGTTGTCCGTGAGTCGAGCGTGCGCACCATCTACATTGGTTTCAACAATCAGCAGGAACCCTTCAACGACGCTCGTGTTCGACGCGCGCTCAACCATGCGGTGAACAAGGAGGAGATCGTAAACGGGCTCTTCGAGGGATTCACCGTAGCCGACGCTCCGGTGGTGCCGGCTGTGTTCGGCCATGAGTCCGTGGGTCCCTACGAGTACGACCCTGAGCGCGCTCAGGAGCTACTTGCCGAAGCCGGCTATCCCGACGGCTTCGAAATGACGATTCACCATCCCACCGGTCGCTATCCCCTTGACGCAACGGTGGCGGAGGTCATCCAGGACCAGCTCTCGGAGGTCGGTATCGACGTTACGCTCGAGACCCGCGAGTGGTCGAGCTACCTCGACTTCACCGGGCAGCCGCCCGAGCAGGCCGAGTACGACTCGTTTCTCCTCGGCTGGGGTACGGTTACCCTGGACGCTGACTACGGCCTATACGCACTGCTTCACAGCAACCAGTGGAATCCGAACGGGAATAACCGCGGCTTCTACGAGAACGAAGAGGTCGACGCACTCCTCGACGAGGCGCGCGTGACCACCGATCAGTCGGTCCGCGAGGAGCTCTACGCCGAGGCAATCGAGATCATCTGGAACGATGCACCCTGGATCTTTCTCTACAACCAGGGCCAGATCAACGCTAACCGCACCTACGTGGAAGGCCTGATTCATCATCCGCTCGAGAACCTGAGCGCGTGGGACGCCTCGTTCAGCGAGTAACTCACACTCTCTCCTGCCGCCCCCTCGGGGGCGGCAGGCTATTTCGCGAAAAGGGCGCCACGTATGTATCAGTACATCCTACGACGGCTTCTGCTCACGATCCCGGTCGTTATCGGTGTGTCCGTCATAGTATTCGGGATCATTCGACTCCTGCCCGGCGACCCTGCGAGGGCCCTTGCGGGCGTGCAGGCGACACCGCAGTACATCGAGCAGGTCCGGGAGCGTTACGGCCTCGACAAGCCGGTCTACGTGCAGTACTGGAACTTCGTTTCGGGTGCCGTCCAGGGAGATCTAGGACGATCCACCTTCAGCAACAGACCGGTGGCCACCGAAATCAGGGAACGCTTTCCGCGAACACTCCTTCTGGCGAGCGTAGCGCTCGCGATCGCAACCGTCCTCGGAGTGTCGGCGGGAATCGTCTCCGCCACGCGGCGGAACTCCATCTTCGACAACGCGAGTATGTTTGCCGCCCTTGTGGGTGTGGCGGCACCCGTGTTCTGGCTCGCTCTCATGCTACAACTTCTCTTTTCGGTGCAGTTGCGGTTGTTACCTCCGACGGGCATGGGCTCCATACGCCACATCATTCTTCCGAGCATCACGCTCGGTCTCGCAAGCGCGGCGCTCATGGCACGCATTACCCGCTCGAGCATGCTCGATGTGCTGCGGCAGGACTTCGTCACCACCGCGCGCGCGAAGGGCCTCTCCGAGCGCGTTGTGGTTTATAAGCATGCTCTGAAGAACGCCCTCATCCCGGTGGTGACGGTTCTCGGGCTTCAGTTCGGTATCCTGCTCGGCGGAGCAGTGCTCACGGAGACCGTCTTCGCCTGGCCCGGGGTGGGGCGTCTGCTAGTGGACTCAATCCTGAGGCGGGACTATCCCGTCGTGCAGGGGACGGTCATGCTGCTCGCGTTTCTCTTTGTAGTCATCAATCTCGTGGTGGACATCATCTACGCCTTCCTCGACCCGCGTATTCACTACCAGGGTCAGGACGAGGCATAACGGGGGGCGAATATGAGCGAGGCCCAGGTACCTCAGCGCGGAGCAGCGGCACAGTACGAGCCGGTCGCCGAGGGCGAGGGGGGCGACACCTCGTCGGGAGAGCAGGAGCGCCGAAAGCGGCAGAGTGAGATCCGGGCGGTTTTGCGCCATCTCGTGCGAAACAGGGGCGCGGTCGTCGGGCTCGTCATCATCGGGACCTTTATCTTTGCCGCCCTTCTGGCCCCCGTCATCGCGACACATAGCCCCACCGACACCTCCGTCGCAACCCGTCTGCAGTCGGCCGACACCGAGCACTGGCTCGGAACCGACGAGCTCGGCCGCGACCTCTTCAGTCGCATGCTCTACGGCGGCCGCATCTCGCTCAATATCGGTATAATCTCGGTGGCCATCGGCATCATCATCGGCGTGCCCATCGGCGCGGTGAGCGGCTATTACGGAGGCCGCCTCGACATCATCACCCAACGCTTTATCGATATCATGATCGCATTTCCGGGCATCCTTCTTGCCATCGTGGTCGTGACGGTGCTCGGTGTCGGTGTGACCAACGTGATGATCGCGACGGGCATAGCCAGCGTTCCGATTTACGCTCGCCTCGTGCGAGGGTCGGTGCTTGCGGCAAAAGAACAGAGCTACGTCGCCGCCGCCCGGGCCGCCGGCATCGGAGACTTCAGCATCATTTTTCGGCATATCCTGCCCAACAGCCTCGCACCGGTTATCGTGCAGAGCACCTTTCAGATTGCAACATCGATACTGTGGGCGGCGGGACTCGGCTTCCTCGGTCTCGGCGCCCAGGCGCCCACGCCCGAATGGGGCGCGATTCTATCCAACGGTCGGGAGTACATCCGTACCGCGCATCACCTGACGACCTATCCTGGGCTCGCCATTCTGCTGATGGTGCTGGGCTTCAACCTCGTCGGTGACGGCCTGCGCGACGCGCTCGATCCGAAGACGCGGTAACCCTCGGGAAAGGAACGAACGGCTCTATGGAATCGTTGCTGGAAATTCGAAACCTTCGCACCAGTTTCAAAACCGAGGACGGATACGTCCGCGCGGTGGACGACGTATCCCTGGAGATTCACAAGGGCGAGGTCGTCGGCGTCGTCGGAGAGAGCGGATGCGGCAAGACGGTCACGTCGCTGAGCATACTGCAGCTCCTGCCGTCGCCTCCGGCATCCATCGACGGTGGCGAGATCATCTTTGAGGGCCGGGATCTGCTTCGTGTCTCCCAGGATGAGCTGCGACGCATACGGGGAAACGAGATCGCCATGATCTTCCAGGAACCCATGACGAGCCTCAACCCGGTATTCACCATCGGGAACCAGTTGATGGAGGCCATTGCCCTGCACCAGCACCTCGACGGCAAGGAGCTCCGCAATCGCGCAATCGAGATGCTTCGTATCGTGGGAATTCCGCGGGCCGACGAAGTCATCGACGAGTATCCACACCGTTTCTCCGGCGGCATGCGCCAACGTGCGATGATCGCGATGGCACTGAGCTGCAATCCGAAGCTGCTCATAGCCGACGAGCCGACCACCGCCCTCGACGTGACCATACAGGCGCAGATTCTCGAGCTCATGCAGGGACTCAAAGAGAAGATCAACACCGCGGTCCTTTTCATAACCCATGACTTGAGCGTAATCGCGGAAATGGCCGACCGCGTCGTCGTGATGTACGCCGGCAAGGTGGTCGAGGAGGCCGACGTGGAAACCCTGTTTCACGAGCCTCAGCACCCCTACACGCAGGGGCTGATCGGAAGCAGGCCGTCGGTGGAAACGGAGCGCGAGCGCCTGGTCTATATTCCCGGCAACGTGCCGAACCCGCTGCACATGCCCGGCGGCTGCCCCTTCCACCCGCGGTGCCCTCACGCGATGAGGGTATGTGCGGCAGAGATGCCGCCGGAGCGCAAATTGACGAGCAACCAAATGGTCCGCTGCTGGCTGCACGAGAATCTCAGCCCCGAGGCGGCACGTCCGCTTCGCCCTGCAGCCAAAGACTCCGGCGCGACCACCGAGGAAGAGTCCACATGAACCGAACAGCCGTGACCGAACCCGCCCCCCTCGATACGGAGGACCGCAAACCGGTCATTACATTGCGAAACCTGAAAAAGCACTTTCCGATTCGTACCGGAGTTTTCAGTCGCGTCGCCGGGCACGTAAAGGCGGTCGACGGAGTATCCTTCGATATCTACCCTGGAGAGACCTTTGGCCTGGTGGGAGAAAGCGGCTGCGGGAAGAGTACGACGGGACAGGTTATTCTCAGGCTCCTCTCGGCGACAGGTGGGTCGGTGCATTACCACGGGGAGGACGTGTACGCAGCCTCCGGTGAGCGCATGCGGGCACTGCGAAAGGAGATGCAGATAGTCTTTCAGGATCCCTACAGCGCCCTAAACCCGCGGATGACCGTCGGAGCTGCAATTCGGGAGATCCTCGGCGTTCACGGCATTGCCACCGGCGCGGCCGCTCAGCACCGCGTGGAGCAGGTTCTCAGCCGCTGCGGGCTGCAGCCCTATCACTCCGACCGCTACCCCCACGAGTTTTCAGGCGGCCAGCGGCAGCGGGTGGTCATCGCCCGGGCCCTTGCGCTCGATCCGAACTTCATCGTTGCCGACGAGCCGATCTCCGCCCTCGACGTGAGCATTCAGAGTCAGATCATCAACCTGCTCGAGGACCTGCAGGAGGAGTTCGACCTCACCTATCTCTTCGTGAGCCATGACCTCAGCGTGGTAAAGCACATCGCCGACAGGGTCGGGGTGATGTACCTCGGGAAGCTCGTGGAGGTTGCCTCCAAGAAAGAGTTTTACGAGCAGCCCCTCCATCCCTACAGCCAAGCTCTGCTCTCGGCGGTGCCGGTAAGCGACCCGAGCCATAAGAAAAAGCGCATCATTCTCAAAGGTGACGTTCCGAGCCCCTCGAACCCGCCATCGGGCTGCCCATTCCACACGAGGTGTCCATACGCAATGGACGTCTGCAAGACAGTCGTCCCGCAACTTCTGCCTACCGAGAGCGGGCACTACGCTGCCTGCCATCTGGTGCATTCGCCGGAGAAAAGCATCGCGGCGGCGAAGGCGGCAGGCGACGAGACCGGCGGAATCGTGGATACCGAGGCGCAGGAGAGCTCAATTGCCACGGTTTCGTAAAGACAGCGCCGGGCACGCCGCCGGTCTCAGACGCCCGGAAATCGTGTGGCATCAAACCTCCGGCGGCGGACCGAGAGGCGACGCCAGGCGACGATCGCGGTCGGGGCGGAACCCCGGCGGGCGCACCGATGGGCGCCCGGACATCGGCCGGGATGACGAGCATCGCTGGTCCCTCATCGATATCGGCGCCATGATACTCGCAGCGCTGCAGGTAATCCTCCCCTTCGTGGTCATCCTGCTTGCCGCGACCGGCGCGGCGTACGGCCTGTTCATCCTCGCCTTCGCCCGGGGCGGCTGAGCCGGTGGAGCTCGAGATAGCATGGAGACCCCCGGCCATTGATCAGCCGCGCCTGTGTCGACTACGCTGGGCACCGAAACCATTGCGCGTTAGCGGACGAGAGACCGAATGACGAAATTGTCCGGTGTAGTCGTAAACTCGGAAAGGACAATGCACTGTGAGTAACGAAATAATCAGCGCCCGGTGCGCTGCGCGTTTCCCCGTCTCTGAAGCCGCCGAGGTCATTACCGAGGTGGCGCACCGCATCGCCGACGCACTCGAGCTCTCAGCTGAAGAGGTGCACACCGAGCTGACCAAACGAGAGAAGGTGGGCTCCACCGGACTGGCTCACGGGGTAGCGATACCCCACTGCGGCCTGCCGAACGCCGATTCGTTTGTGGTGGGCATCATCACCACCGAGGAGGGGATCGCCTTTGGCGCCATCGATGGCGGTCCCACTGATATCTTTGTCTTCGTCGCGGGGCCGGAGCACCGTCGCAGCGATCACGTGCGCTTTTTGGCGTCGATTACCGCGCAACTTCGCGAAGACCCGATGCGGCGCGAGATTCGGGATGCCGACAATGCCGACCGACTCAACTCGATTCTACGAGAGCGCCTCCTGCCGGCGGAGGAGGAACGTAGCGTCGGGGCGCACTCCGTCCTCGTCGTGTACGTACAGGACGAAGAGCTGTACGAGCCCCTCCTTGAGACCGTTTCCGGTGAGCCGAACGCCTCAGTCGCGGTATCGGAGGCCCGGAGCGCCGGATCGATACTCCATCGGATGCCCCTCTTCGCAACATTCTGGAACGAGCAGGAAACCGGCGAAATCCATCGCATCGAAGTTATCTTGCCCCGCGACCAGACCAACCGGGCGATCCGTCGACTGGAAGAGCTCATTCAAGGACGCCGTGGAGTGCAGATCAGCGCCTTCGACCTCAACTACGGCTCCGGTGTGCTGGATCTCTAAGGTCGTGAACGTATCATGGAAACGCAGCTAACGCACATCTTGGAATCCCCCGTAATCGTGGTGGGACTCGGCATTGTAATCGCCCTCTACGCCGGAAAGCTGGCACAAAAGGGAAGGCTTCCGTCGGTAATCGGCTTCATGCTATTGGGCGCGGCGCTGGGCCCTTCCCTTCTGCATATTCTCACCGAGGAGATGCAAAACCGGCTCGGATTCATCAACGACATCGCCCTTGGGTTCGTCGCGCTCTCAATCGGCCTGGAGCTCAGCTTTCAGTCTCTGAAGCGCCAGGGCAGATCGATCGTGTTCATCATTCTGTCGGAGAGCATACTCGCCGCCCTTGTCGTGAGTCTCGCCCTGGGATTCCTTACGGGAAACTGGGCCTTTGCAATCCTGTTCGGGGCAATCGCCCCGGCGAGTGCCCCCGCGGGCACCGTGGCGATCATTCAGGAATACCGTGCCAAAGGACCACTGACCCAAGCGCTCTACTCCGTCGTGGGGTTTGACGACGGACTGGGAATCGTGATTTTCGGCTTCGCTTCGGCAATTGCCGTGCAGTTGTTGAATGAGGCGGCGTTCTCCGCCGGAATCCTCCTGCGGCCACTTCTTGAGATTCTGGGGAGTGTAGGCATCGGCGTGGCCGTGGGGATGATCGCAGGAGTCTTGGCGGCACGGCTGGAGTCCAAGCGTGAGGTTCTCACGCTCAATTTCGGGCTCATCCTGCTGGCAACGGGACTTTCAAACGCCCTACACCTCTCTCTTATACTGACGACGCTAGTGATGGGAATAACTCTCGTAAACTCTCAGGCGCAACGCGTGACCAAACGCGTGGGGGAATCGATATCCACCGTCATGCCGCTCCTATTCACCCTGTTCTTCCTGCTCGCGGGAGCACACCTCAAGCTCGCCGCGCTCCCCTCCCTCGGACTCATCGGTTTGGTCTACATTGTCGGGCGCACCGGTGGCCTGGTTGGAGGCGCGTGGATCGGCGCCAGCCTCGGAGGTGCCGACGCAACGGTCCGCAAGAACGTGGGACTGGGTATTCTCAGCCAGGCAGGCATTGCTATCGGTCTGGCGTTATACGTGCAGCGCACATTCAGTCAATACGGAGAGTCCGGCGCTTGGATCGGAACAACGATTATCACGACCGTGACGGCAACAAGCGTCATATTTGAGATCGTCGGACCGATCCTCACAAAGCTGGCACTACGTCGCGCCGGTGAGATTCCGGAGAGCACGAGCCCGAGCAACGACGTGTAGCTCCCCCGGAATCCAGGCGGGAAGCTCCCCGTCGAAGAGGCGCAGTGACGCGAATAAGGTTGCGCTCGAAGGCGGGTTGGTCTGGAAGGCGCCCTTTCATTGTAGCCCCTCCGCAGCGTACCATGGAAGCGAAAATGGCCGACAGAAAGAACTTCCCCGATTATCCCTTTGATTCTCACTATCTCGCCCTCGACGCCGGACGCATGCACTACGTCGACGAGGGCGACGGCCCGGCGGTTCTCTTTCTTCACGGGAATCCGACCTGGTCCTTTTACTACCGTCATTGTGTGTCCGGCCTCAAGCGGCACTACCGGTGCATCGCGCCGGACCTTCTGGGCTTCGGCCTCTCCGATCACCCGGAGGCCGCCGATTTCGGTTACACCCCCGCCGAACACGCGGCGACCATCGATTCCCTCATTGAGGCGACCGGAATCGACCGTTATGCCCTCGTCGTGCACGAGTGGGGTGGCCCAATCGGGCTCGACTGTGCTACGCGTGCGCCGGATCGCCTGCGGGCGATCGTCGCAATGAACTCCTGGTTCTGGCCGGTTTCCGCCGAGCGGCGATTTCGCCGGAGCGCGTACGGCGGCGCAGGCGTAGGGCGCGGAGTGTTTTCGACGGCTTTGAATCTGCCCGTAGAGACCATGTTCACCCGCCACAGACGCTCCCGCGTCTCGGAAGAGGTAATCGAGGCCTACAGAGCCGTACAGGAAGCCCCGAATGGCCGCGAGGGAATCCGCATACTGAAGCGGGAGCTCATACGCGCGTCGCGGTGGCTGCAGGCCGTTCGCGACCGGCAACCAGGGATCTCCTCCGTCCCCACGATGCTATTGTGGGGAGGAGATGACCAGCTCTTCGGCCCGGATGAGCTGCGCACGTGGGAAGCCCTCTTTCGAAACACCCGAACCCTGCGCTTCGAGGAGGCCGGCCACTTCGTCTGTGAGGACCTCGGCACCGACATCGTGCCTCACCTCGAAGGTTTTATCGGCGGCATTGACCGTTTGTGACGCGGCGACGAAGATAGCGGCATGCAGCATCGCGCACATGAGTATCTCAAAGGGCTGCGGCTTGGGGTTCCCATCGTGTTCGGATACGTTCCCGTCGCGATAGCCTTCGGGCTGGTATGCCGGAACGCGGGACTCCCTCCGCACGTCGCGCTGCTCTTCTCGGCCCTGGTGTTCGCGGGTGCAAGTCAGTTCATGGCCGTGGAGATGCTGGCCCTCGGCATAGACGGCCTGCAGATCATCGCGGCAACCCTGGCGGTGAACTTCCGTCACTTCCTGATGAGCTCCTCCATTGCATCCCGGGTACCGCAGCCGGTGGTCGCGTTCGGAATCACCGACGAGGTATTTGCCGTGGCCTCGGCGCACCCGGGTACGCTCACACCGCGCACGGTCCTTGGCATCGAAACCATGGCCTACGTTGCCTGGACCGGCGGCAGCGTCGCCGGGGCGCTTGCCGGTGAGATACTGCCGCTACTGCTGCAGCAGGCTCTCGGCGTGACACTCTACGCGCTCTTCGTGAGCCTGCTCGTCCCCCGGCTCGCGCGGGACCGCAGCGTGATAGCGGCAGCCGTGGCGGCCGTGGCGATCAGGCTCGGTCTCGGGGCCGCGGGTTGGTTCCCGGCCGGCGTCGTGCTCCTCTTCGCGATCGCCGGCGGCGCGGCCGCCGGGGCTTTGGTCGGCAGCGGTGGGCGGCGCCGGCAGGAGGCGGGGGAATGAGCACAACGACGCTGATTCTCGGCATGCTCGCTGCGACCTTCGTCCCGCGGCTCGTTCCCTTTCTCCTGCCGGCGGCCAGGACCCCGCCCGCGTGGCTTGCCCACGCGCTTGGGTATGTGCCGGCGGCGGCGCTCGCGGCGCTGGTCGTGCCCGGGGGATTTACCGCCGCCGGGGGCAATGTGGGAGCCTCGGTTGCGGCACTCGCGGTGGCGGCGGCGCTGTCGTTTCGGCGGGTGAACATCGGCATTACTCTGGCAGCTGCGGTCGGCGTGGCGGCCCTGGGAATCGTGCTTGCAGGCTCCGGCGCGGGATAGTAGGCTGGTGCCATGAGTATGGGTACCAACGCAGTAAAATGGGGAGTCCTCGGGGCATCGGGACACTTTCGCAAGAAAGTATCCCTGCCGGCACACGAGGCCGACGGTGTTGATCTTTTTGCCATTGCCTCGCGGGAGAAGG
>JAAAOR010000053.1 GCA_009908735.1 Spirochaetota bacterium
GAGCGGCACAAGGCCGGGCGTGCGGTGGACCCGCATGAGAATCGTCAGTCGCTATCTCCTGCTCGCTCTAGTGGCTTTCGTCATGATCTTTCCCTTTCTCTGGATGGTTGCAAACTCCTTCAGCTCGAAGCAGGGCATCTTCTCCATCCCGCCGAACCTCATCCCGGACCGACTATTCGAGCCGCAGCTGTTCTCCAACTACATAGAAGTGTTCGGTGAGTTCAATTTCGGTCGCTACATGTGGAACAGCCTCTACGTGTCGGGGCTCGCCTCGGTCGGGCAGGTTATAACCTGTGCCACCGCCGGATTTGCTTTGGGCAAAATGCGCTTCCCCGGCAGGAACCTGGTCTTTGCGCTGATCCTTGCCACGATGATGATTCCCATTCACGCGACGATTATCCCTGAGTATCTGCTCATGAATCGGCTCGGATGGCTGAACTCATACGCGCCGCTCATCGTACCGTCGTTTCTGATCGGTACGTTCGGAACGTTCTTATTCAAGGTTTTCTTCGAGAATGCGCCGATGTCTCTGCTCGAGGCGGCGGTGATAGACGGTGCCTCGCCGGGTCAGTTGTTCGTACGCGTGTTCCTGCCGCTTGCCCGCGGCGCGGTGGTGACGCTATTCATAATCGCATTCATGAATAACTGGAACGATCTCCTGCGGCCCGTTCTCTACATAAGCGACAGGGAATTGATGACGAGCACGCAGGCGCTCACGCAGTTTCAGTCCCAGTACTCGGCGGACTGGAATCTGCTGCTGACGGCGGCCGTCGTATCGACCGCGCCGTTGCTTCTGCTCTATGGGTTTCTCCAGCGCTACATTATCGAAGGCGTCGCGCGCCTCGGAATCAAGGGGTGAGCATAACGTGAGCGGAATCTGCGTCGTGTGTCTTGGTGGCGGGCATAGCGAGGACGGTCTCGATCTCAACGAGCGCAGTCGTGAGCGCGTAGCGCGGGCGGTCGCCCTGTTCCGGGAGCAAGGCGCTCGGACGCTCATCTGCTCGGGCGCATACGCCGTCGCGCGGGAGGCCCCGCCGCCGGAGACCGAGGCCGTCCTCATGGCGCGGGCCGCCGTAAAGGCCGGAGTCCCGGCGTCCCGGATCATGCTCGAGGAGCACTCCCTCGACACCATCGGGAATATCGCGGTCGTCGGGTTCCGGCTCCTGCCCACTCTTGAACCGGAGGCAGTCTGGATGGTGACCTCCGACTATCACATACGACGGGTTCGCTATCTCGTCGAGCGCATGTGGGCGGGGCGTTTCGAGGTGGAGTACACCCCTGCGCGGGCAGGTTTGAGTCCCGCTGCGCGGATCGGTGCCGTTTTCGGCGAATGGAGGCTCCGTCGGAAGACCCGGAAAATGCTCTCGCCCATCGAGCCGGGCGATGGGGAGAGCTTTCTTGCCGCGCGCCCCCTCCTCACCACGCACCCTCAGTCGCCGACGAAGACCGGATTCGTTGCCGAAAGCAAGCTACGGTAGTCTCGCCAGCCGTTAACCTTCCAGCTCGCCTGCTCCTGCTCGGGAAATGCGCCGTGGATCTCGACGCGATAGTAGCATGGACCCGCGTCGCGGTCGTAAACCCTGTAGACGGCTACACCGTCTTCGGCCGGGTTCACCCAGCCGTGGCTAAACGGTAGACCGTCCTTGAGCAGAAAAACGCGCACGGCCTCGTTTGAGTTCACCCGGACTTCCAGATTGAGTCCCTCTTTCGCTTTGACCGTGGGTACGCGCTCCCAAAGACCGTAGCGCGTCCGGCCGTCGGCGCCGGCCCCAGCCTCACTCTGTCGGCCGGGCGGCAACTCGGGGCCCGGCACGGCGGTGAGCTCCACGAACGGCCCGTACGTGGCGAGCACTCGCCCCGCGCGGATTCCCTCGATGAGCCCCTCCTCGGTGAGGGATGCGGCGTAGACCCAGTTGGTGAGTCGCCCGAGGCTGTGGGCGCCGCGGGTCGGATGGTGGCTATCGGTGCCGGCAATACCCACTACCCGGTGCCCGAGGCGAAGAAGATGATCCCACAGCCCGAGCTGCAGGTTGGTACCCGGGCCCTCGAGGGCATGGATTATCTCCATCGCGTCGACCTCGTCCCACGGCACTTCTCGGGCCCGCCAGCCGAGAACGCCGGAGAAGGGGTGGTTCACGCAGAAGATTCCGCCTTGAGCGTGAATGGCGGCGGCTACGTCACGAAGCGTCCATCCGGTCCGGTCGGCATGGGGGTCGATGGGCGTGGAGACACCGTGGACGTTCGCATGGCCGCGTCGACTGGTCACCTCGCACCCACGGACAAGGAGAGTGCGCCCCGTCAGTGCCCTCCGCATATGATGCCAGCCGCTTACCGTGTAATGGTCGGTCAGGGAGGCGAAGTCGAGGCCGATTTCCTCAACCGCGCGGGCAACTTCCGCAGCCGAGGCCTTTCCATCACTCTCACTACTGTGGAGGTGAAGCTCGCCGCGGTACCATCCGGGGGGGCGATTGAGCGCGTGGGGCGGGGGCACAGCTGTCTCCCCGGCCGCCATCTCGCGGGGGGCCGTCTTGCTGGAAGCGTCGGTCGTCTCCCTCGAAGGGAGATAACTGATGCTCAAGCTGTAGTTGGACGCTTTGAGGTCGGGGCCATGGTCGATGAGTACTCGCCAGCGCCCGGTCTCCAGCCCTCCCGCTACGATGCCGCGTGAGGCGCGTTCGGCGGCACACACGGCCTCGAGAGTAACCTCGCCGGTTGCATCGGGGTTCATGACCGTCCCGCGATACCCCCGCGGTCCGAAGAGGCTCACGTAGAGCTTGTCACCTTCGTAGCAGAGCAGAACCCGCAGCTCACGTGCGCCGGCCGGAAGGTCGATTTCGAACTCTTCATATCCGTAGAGTTTCGGCCCCTCGATCCGCCCTGCCGCCTCGAGGCAGACGTACTGCTCATCTTCGATTACCAAACTATCGCTATCGCTCATGACCCCAGGATACAGAGGCTCTGTTAGGTTCGCGTTACTTGTCGCTCACCGGGGGGCCAAGGTGCCGGCCGAGCCGCCGTATTGCCCACATTGATCGTCCACCGACGCGCCTAGTACAATGGCGGCCGTGGTCACTGCGGTCATCGCGCTTCCGGTGATGTGGCTTTCGGCCTCCTTTGGCGTCGACCTGCGGGTCATCCTGATGCCGCGGAGTCTTCCGGCTTACAGGCTGCTCAACGCCGCGGTCGCCGGGGCGACGTACCCTACCCGTGAACCTTGCAACGGGAGGAATCGAGTATGGAACAGACGAGGATTGGAACGATGATCGGGCCGAGCGGCGCCTGGGGGGACAGCGGTAGCCCGGCCCGGTCCGGAGCAGCCGCCGCCCTCCGCCGCGTATATCGGCCCTGGGCCTTCTTCGGCCTCGATCTGGCGTTGACGTGGATACCGCTTTGGCTGCTGGTTGCCGGGCAGCGGTTGGGGTGGTTCGAGGACAGCTTCGCGCTCTTTGCCCTCGCCGGCGCGAGTGCCACGTTGTCGGCGGTGATCTTCGTGCACTTCACGCGCGTCCGCGGTTTCGCGCGAGACTTCTGGGTGCGAGCGGTCGATCCGCGACGGATCGGGATCGCATGGTGGCCGGTCATTCTTTTCCTGCAGCTTCTGATAAACGTTGTGGCGGTGCTGTTCTCGACCTTCGGCGGTGGATCGCTCGCGCAGCTTCAGTTGAGTGAGGCCTTCCTGGCTGCGCCCTTGGGCTTCCTCGCGTTCACGTTGGTCTTTGGCCCTATTCCGGAGGAGCTCGGCTGGCGCGGGTACGGACTCGACGCCTTGCGTAGCCGCATGAATCTCCTCCAGGCCAGCCTGCTTCTCACCGTCATCTGGGCTCTGTGGCATCTCCCCCTGTTCTTCGTACAGGGCTCATTTCAGAACGGGCTGCTGGAGCACATGCCGACGCTGATCGCGTACGTCATCGCCTTTGTGCCCGCGAGCATCCTGATGAGCTGGATCTACTACCGCACCAACCGCAGCACGCTATCGGCGATCCTCTTTCACTTCGCCGGCAACGCGGCGGGCGAGATGCTGCAGCTTGAGCTGCCGACCCGCGTGTTGCAGACCGTCATCGCCTGCGCGGTTGCCGCCGTCGTCGTGTGGGCGGAGTGGCCGCTTTTCACCCAGCGCGAGTTTTGGGTGGATTTCGCGAGGGCAGGGGCGCATCGGGCCCGTGGGGACCGGTCGCACCGCACGCCCCCTCGCCCCGCAAGCCGGATCAGAAGTACCGATGCAGCGCCCAATCGGCCTCGCTGAAACTGTCGCGTGCGAAGTTCTGCTGGTGCCAGTAGGGGTAGAGCTGGGGGATCGCGCTGACCTCGTCGAGTTTCGCCTGACCTTCGGCGGTGAGCTCGAGCTCGACGGCCGCGAGGTTGTCGCGGAACTGCTCCTCGGTACGTCCGCCCATCACCAGAGAGGTGATCCCGGGGCGCTCGAGGAGCCAGGCGAGGGCAACGCGCGCGGCCGAGACGCCGTGGCGGTCTCCCACTTCCACGAGCGCGTCCACGATGTTCCATAGCCGCTCGTAGTCGCGGATCGGCGGCTCGTCCCAGCCGGCAGCCTGCCGCGTCCCCGCCGGGGGCTCGCTGCCGCGTCGGTGCTTGCCGGAGAGGAGGCCTCCGGCGAGGGGGCTCCACACCAGCACGCCGAGGCCCTGATCCACGGCGATGGGCAGAAGCTCGTACTCCGCCTCGCGTGCCTCGAGGGTGTAGTGGATTTGCTGCGTGACAAAGCGGGGCAGACCTGCGCGATCGCTCACGCCGAGGGCCTTCATGATGTGCCAACCGGAGTAGTTGGAGCAGCCGACGTAGCGGATCTTGCCCTGCTGCATGAGGGTGTCGAGCGCGGAGAGCATCTCTTCGAGAGGCGTCGAGCCGTCCCGCTCATGCATATAGTAGATGTCGATGTGATCGCTTCGCAGACGCTTGAGGCTGCGCTCGCACTCGCGGATGAGGTGATAGCGTGAGACCCCCTCGTCGTTGGGCCCGTCGCCGATCTTCATGCGGGCCTTCGACGATATCAACACCTCGTCCCGCCGTCCGTCGAGCACCTCTCCGAGGATCTCCTCGGATTTGCCGTAGGAGTACATGTTGGCCGTGTCTATGAGGTTCACGCCCGAGTCGATGCAGAGATCGACGAGCCTGCGGGCTTCCTTGACGCCCTGGTTCCCTACCATGGCAAAGGGGCCAACGCCGCCGAACGTGAAGGTTCCCATCGTCAGTACCGACACCTTGAGGCCGGAGCGTCCGAGTTGTCTGTATTTCATCAGTGTCCTCCGATCCTTCGATGGTATGCCTCGTCGGGGCGGCGTGTAAACGGGCTTTCCCTCCGCCGGATTTAGAGACGCTTCCACCTTAGCTTTACGTCCATTGCCTCTCGAAGCGTCGACACGACGGTACTCGATCTTCCCGCAATCCGAAAGATGCGCTCGAGCTTGTCGTCGTCGGCCGGAGAAGAAATCGAAACCTCGAGCTCTGCAGCGGAAACGTGTGGCGGGTCGGACTCGCGTGTTGCCCGGGCCGAGACGCTCATGTCCTCGATGGTCACATTGCTGTTGCGTGCCACCAGCCCGAGCGAGGATGTGATGCAGGCTCCCGCTGCCGAGAGGAGGGTTTCCACCGGGTTGAAGCCGACCGAAAGGTCCCCGGCTTTGCTTCCAAGCTCGAGGGAGAAGTCGCGGACGGTGGCCGTTGTTCGCTCGCCGTCCGGCCGGCGGTGAAGGTTTACGGAATATTCCTGTGTGCTCAAGGTGTTTCTCCCGGCACCGTGGGCCGGTGCCGGCTCTTGTCGGTGGATTTCCGGCTACGCCGAGTCGGTCACGCACATGCCGCAGCCGACGCACCTGTCGGTATCCACGGTCGGATTCCAGTCGATCTCTTCTCGCGGAATGCCCTTCCACGTTGCAAACTTTTCCGGTAATGACATCGTGGTCTCCTTTCGCTATATGCAAGTCTAGCCAAATAAACAATAAATGGTCAGGCTTCTCCGGCTGGCGCTGCTCGCGTCAGTCTATGCGGCTCCCTGAGGAACGGCTACTTGCCGACCGCCGCCTCGTAGACCTGCTCGCTGCGACGGCGCCTCGCGTGGAGCACGTTTTCGAGCCCCGTCATGAAATCGGATATGCAGTCACAGGCAAGGGAGTAGTAGACAGTGGTGCCTTCCTTGCGGTCGGTAAGAATACCCGCACCTTTCAGCAGGGCAAGGTGTCGGGACACGGTCGAGGTATCGACCCCGATTCGGTCGGTGAGGTCGCATACGCATTGAGGCCCCTCGTTCGAGAGCACCTCAACGATGTAAATGCGCGTGGGGTGCGCAAGTGCCTTCAGGACTTGCGCACGCGCTTCGGCTTTCAGCTTGTCCCTTTCGTTCATAGTTTTCTTGTATATATTGCCAAATAAGCTGTGGGGAGTCAAGAACAGTTACACGACGATTTTCGCAGCATGTGTACTTGACAGACGTTCGCAAGTTTGGCTATATTGCCAAATAAAGAAAAGATCACACAGAAGGAGTGTTTCTATGACGATTCAGATACTCGGACCGGGCTGCCCGAATTGTGAAAACCTCGAGAAGAACGCACGCGAGGCGGTGAAGCGCCTCGGAATCGACGCCGCTTTTGAAAAGGTTACCGACACCGATCAGATAGTCGAGATGGGCGTCATGCGCACACCGGGCTTTGCCGTGGACGGCGAAGTGCAGAAGTTCGGCAAGGTCTTCTCGACCGAGGAGATCGAAGACGCCCTGAAGGCATACAGCACGTAACGAGCCGCACACACGTAATCCTCAAACGAGAGCTACAAATGAAGATTCAAATTCTCGGAACCGGCTGCCCGAAATGCCGGCTCCTGACAAGTAATACGGAGCCGGCGGTCGCCGACCCTGGGGTGGATGACACACTGCTGAATACCGGAAAAGTTCTCTCGGTAGACCAGGTAAAAGCAGTCATCCGGGAACACGCGCAAGAGGGGGTCCTCTCATGAGCACTACCGCACAAGAATATCGGGCGGATAGCGCCGTCCCCGGGGCGCCGGCTTCCCGGCCGCCGGTCCGCCGGGCCCTCGACTGGCTGCGCGGTCTGTGGGCCGAGAAGAAGAACCGATTTCTCCTCGCGATGGTGGCGGTGTTTCTTATTGCCTTCTTCACCCCGTGGGGCTCCGAACGGGTGTCCGCCGCGCTGAACGAGTCCTTTCTGATGCTCGGCGAGTACGCCCGCGAGCACGTGCTTCTGTGTCTCGTGCCGGCTTTCTTCATCGCCGGAGCCATCACCATATTCCTCAATCAGCAGGCGGTCATCCGCTACCTCGGCCCCGACGCGCCGAAGCTCACCGCCTACAGCGTAGCCTCGGTCTCGGGGACCATCCTCGCGGTGTGCTCCTGCACCGTGCTGCCGCTGTTCAAGGGTATCTACAAGAAGGGCGCCGGAATCGGCCCGGCGGTCAGCTTTCTCTACTCGGGGCCCGCCATCAACATACTCGCGGTGATACTCACGGCGAAAGTCCTCGGCGTGCAGCTCGGCATTGCTCGAGCGGTCGGTGCCATCGCCTTTGCCTTTATCATAGGGCTCGTGATGCAGCTCCTGCATTTCCGCGAAGACAAGGAGCGCACCACCAACGCAGCGATGTTTCAGTCCTTCGATGATGATGGGGGACGCGGCCTCGGCAAAATGGCCGTCTACATGGCCTCGATGATCGGCATCCTCGTGTTTCTGAACTGGGCGCCCTCCGGCGGCTCGGTAGTGTGGTGGGACTTCATCAACCAGTGGAAGTACCTTATAACCGGCGTGTTCGCGCTCGTTCTCGCGTACTCGCTCATCCGTTGGTTCTCCCGCAGCGAGCTCGGCGACTGGGTCGGGGCGACGCGAGACTTTGCCGTGCAGATCCTGCCGCTTCTCTTCGCCGGCGTTCTCGTAGCTGGCTTCCTCCTCGGCCGTCCTGGCCACATGGCGCTCATCCCCGAGAGCTGGATCGCCGAACTCGTGGGCACCAACTCGCTGGGCAGTAACTTGATCGCATCGGTCGCGGGCGCGCTCATGTACTTCGCGACGCTCACCGAGGTTCCCATCATGCAGGGCCTTATCGGCTCAGGGATGAACCAGGGGCCGGCTCTAGCGTTGCTCCTTGCAGGTCCCTCACTCTCGCTTCCCTCCCTCATGGTGATCGGCGGCGAGCTCGGCCTGCGGAAGACCGCCACCTACATTGGTCTTGTCGTGGTGATGTCCACCGCGGCCGGTATGATCTACGGTGGGTTGGTGGCGTAAAACGCGCCGGGATGCTCTTTCCCGCCCGACAACGCTTCCCTGCATTTTTCAGAACGCCTGCCCGTCGAGCCCGTCGGATGGTCCCTGGCCGGCGATGCGAATGAAGACCTCGTTCGGCAGGCAGGCAAGCCACTCGTCAGGTTCTGAAATCCGCCCCTTTTGTACGCAGATCTGAAGCGGCCCTGGGTCCTCGGCGACCCAAACCTCTCCGTTCTCTATCCGCATGAGGGTCTCACCGATCGGCCCCTCGAAGGTCACCGAGACGTTTTCTTCGAGCGAGTAAATATGTCGCTCGCCTTCAGCCTGCACCATCACATGCGTCGCCTGGCCTGGGGTGCGGCCGTACACGGCGACAGAGAGGATCAGTATGACCGCGGCTGCAACGGTTGCCGCCATCACGTCGCCGGGCCACCGCCGGATATGGCTACGGAAACTCATAGAGAGCTCACCTGATGTCGGGCTCTTGTATTCACGTAACTAACGTGGCGATTTTTCCGTCGGCCGGCAACCCCTCGTTTTCGCTTGACTTCTATTCATCTATGCGCTATTCTGCATAAGAAATGGAGCCTTACCTGTCCCGCATGAAAGCGGCAGCCGAGCACACGCGCATGCGACTCCTTCGGGTGCTCATCGAGGCTGAAACCGAGTTATGCCTCTCAGAGCTCGTCGATATCGTCAGACGTCCTCAGTATGCCGTCTCCCGCGCGATGGCACAGCTGCGCAGCGCAGGGGTCGTCACCGAGCAACGTCGCGGCAAGCTCGCCTTCTACGCGCTCGCCGACGATCCCTTCAACCGAAGGCTTTTCGAAATGGTCTCTGCCGTCCCGGCAGACGACGACCCCCATCGGCACGACGCCGACCGACTTCGCTGGCGGCTCGATCTGCGTGAAGACGGCCGTTGCGTCGTAACCTACACTGCCGGCTACAACCCGCCGGCTTACGTCACCACACAGGAGGAAGCAATGAAGGGTGAGAAACCGTCCGTGCTGTTCGTATGCGTGCACAACAGCGCGCGCAGCCAGATAGCCGAGGAGTATCTGCGACAAATGGCGGGTGACCTCTTCGAGGTCGAAAGCGCCGGTTTGAACCCCGGAGAGCTCAATCCCTACGTGGTCGAGGTCCTCGCCGAGGAAGACATCGACATCTCCGGCAAAAAGACGCAGAGCGTAGTGGATCTCTACAAAACCGGAAAGACCTACGCCTACGTCATAACGGTCTGCAGCCGAGAGGCGGAAGAGAACTGTCCGATATTTCCAGGTCCGGTCCGGCGGTTGAGCTGGCCGTTCCCCGACCCGTCGAGGTTCGAAGGCTCGCGCGAGGAAATCCTCCAGAAAACGCGACAGGTGCGTGACGTCATCAAAGAGGAGATCCGCCAGTTCGTCGAGGCGTATCGAAAGAAGCACCCGGAGGGCGTCAATGAGCCGGTATAGGATCCTTGCAATCTGCATCCATAACTCTGCCCGCAGCCAGATGACGGAAGAATATCTGCGGCATTTCGGTGGCGACATGGTCGAGGTCGAAAGCGCCGGGGTCGAGCCGGGAACCTTGAATCCGGTCGTGGTGAAGCTTCTCAAAGAGGATGGAATAGACATTACCGGCAAAGAAACCAGAAGCGTCTTCGATCTCCACGCTGCCGGGAAGAGCTTCGACTATGTCATCGCCGTCTGTGATCCGGAGGCCGCCGAGCGATGTCCAATCTTCCCGGCGGAGAAAAAGCGCCTCCACTGGCCGTTTCCCGATCCGTCAAAGGCCGAGGGCAGCATGGAGGAGAAGCTCGCCTATGTGCGCCCCATTCGCGATGAGATAAAGGCGAGTGTGCAGGAGTTTCTCGCCGCGCTGGGGCGGCCGCAGGGCGCGGAGTACGAGGTCGGGGGCCCGTCTGGGTGAGCGCGATCCATCTGCCGGAACGTCCGCCACGTGATATGGACCGGATACGCGAGCTCATAGACCTGCGCTGTGGTCTGCGGGTGTATCAGTTCTTCGGATACGCCTTTCTCGGCGCAGCGGTGGTGGTCGTGGCGTCCTCGTTCCTGCCGCCGTACGAACCCGGTCTGATCGTCTTCAAGGTCTTCGCGGGGCTTCTTTTCTTCGGCGGGTTCGCGGCGCTGCTCCTGAGGAAGGCTCGCAAGGTTTTCGATGCGCGCGTGAACGTGCTGCGGGACGGGATCGTCATCGAAGCATCAGTGGTCTCTCACGGCCGGGCCTTCGTCTTTTGGAAGAGTACCCGTGACTATGTCGTGGGCGTCGAGTTCGAGCACGCGGGCACGCGCCACCGGGCGAAGAGCCAGAGTCCCAAGGCTGAGATACACGACCAACTGCCCACCGGCAGCCGCCTCCCAGGGCTTTTCGAGCCACAAAGTGGCCGGAGCCTGTTTCTCCAGTCACTCGGGCATTCGCTGAGCGCGGTGTAGGGCGGCCGAGAGATGCCTCGCGTTTGCCACGCCCCCTACCGCACGGTCAGCGTCGCTCCGTGGTCGGATTCGTCGACCTCGGCAAGCCGGACTGCGTTGTCCTTGCGCTCGTCCTGATCGTAGACAAGCAACTCGTAGGAGCCGCCGCGGAAAAGCTCGAGAGTTCTCGTCGATCGGGGACGGATCTCAACGATATCCTCCGAGAGGGTTCGCGTGTTCAGGATAATGACGTACCGGGTGCGCCCGGAGTTGCTGTTGGTAACATCGACGCGAAAGTTGCGGGCGGCAGCCTCTGCGGCACGTTCGGCCTCGTACTGCTCTTCGAACTCTCTCGTCGCCGTCTCCACGTTCTGCTGCCACGCCTCGGAGGCGTTTCGGAGATTCGCAAGAACCTCCTCGTGGGCGGCGGTTCCACTGTTGCCGTCGTATACGGCGCTGCCTTCGTTCAAGTGGACGAGGGAGCCGCCATGTTCGATGTAGAGCCCGACGCTCAGCTGGTGCCTCCCCGAACCGAGGCCCAGCATTGCCTCCAGGAAGGCCGGCGAAAAACTGCCGTTAGGCTCGGTCAATGCCGGGTTTCCGATCAACCAGATATTGTTCCCGGCAAAGGAGCTCATAGAGAAGGCGTGTTGGGCAAGGAGCCTCGAGCCCTGGCGCAGGGTCAGATAGAAGGTGGCCGAGGCAAGGTCGACGCCGTTATTGCCGGTGTAGCCCCCGGCCCGGCTTATGAGCTCCACACCGTTGCCGTCTTCGATCGTCGCCGTTTGCCCCGGCGGTACCACCCCCGGCTCCGCCGCCCAGAGAACGTAGCCGAGAGGCGCAGGCTCCCCGGCGGCGGCGTCGTAGTCCGCCGCCGGCCGCGGTTGGGCGGGCATCGATATCGGTAGGGCAAGGGCGAACAAGAGCGCAGCCGCCAGAATCCTTCGATGCGTGGTACGTGTTTGCATTCGACCCTCATCCGTTAGTACTCAAAGGCACCGATGGAGAAGCTCGCCCCGTTCGTGCCACCGGTGGAGCGAATGATTCCGTCGTAGTCGACGTCAAACGTTCCGCTCAGATCCAACCCGCCCTGCTGTAATCCTGACGCTGTAGACGCCGTCAAGTCGAAGTCGCCGTTGGCTCCGTCGGCGAATCCCGTCGCGAGCGCGGTGACATTGCCGGACGCGGTCGACCCGACGTTGGTCTCGATACTCGCGATGGTGTTGTACAACGCACCTCCGTCGTCGTTGCGATACAGAAAAGTTCCGTCAAGGTGATTATTCTGGAACAACCCGACGTCGACCGATCCCTGGCTTGTCATCACTTCATAAACAGTGTGGGAAAAGCTCCCGGAGGTCAGGTTGT
>JAAAOR010000125.1 GCA_009908735.1 Spirochaetota bacterium
CAGCCCTGTACACGTCACTCAGGTTGTCGGCGGCAATCTCGAAGAGCGTAGCCACACGCTTCCGTCTTGCTCGCTTTAGCGGAGTGCCTCGGTCGTTCAGGTAAAGCCGTCCCCATGTGGCTCCGAACTCGTCCCGAGCGATCAGGTAACGCGTTCCGGTCTCAGGCTCGTAATGCACCTGGATGTTTCGCTCTTCCTCCCGAGCCGTCTCTCCAATGTCCTCACTCATGTTCTTCCTCCTACTTCGTCTGTCTAAGCCATCACTTGCACAGCGCAACGGCCCGCGCTCCTGCGCTGTTTATGTCCAGTTTTCCAGTCACAGTTCCCCTGTCAAATTGTTTATATCTGAATATAGTGCAGGCGAGACGGCAGCGATTCACAGGCGCATGGGGTAGGGCTCTTCCACAGCACCCCCTACAACGCCGCGCCGCAGTGAACCGCCCCGAGTGTCGCGGGGGCCATGATTCGCGAGAGGATTACGAGATGGCGAATCGAGGCAGGTATTCACAGGAGCTTCGGGAAGGGCAGTCCGGCGTGTGGCGGAGCCGGAGAATCAGCATGGCTCGCAGTGGGAGACGATTACTTCTGTGGCCGAGAAGATCGGCTGTTTGGCGGAGACGCTGCGCAAATGGGTGCGCGAGGGAGAGCGTGATGCAGGTACTCGCGGGGCCGTGACCAGCGGCTAGCGCGAGCGAGCCGACTACACGCAGGACGAGACCCTGGCGACGGCGGCCGGACTCACATAGAACGGTCTCCGGAGAAGCCGGGGCGGTTCACTTTGACAGTGGGTCTGCCGGCGGCCGGGACGTCGGAGCAGTTCCCCTCAGCTATGAAGGAAAGAGCTGGTCGGAGCTTTTCACCTACCGGGAAGGCGGATAGCGCCCGGACAACGGCCGCCGGCGCCTGCCGGCGCAAATAACCTTGCAATTCTGGAATGTTGTGCCATAATTGCAAGGATGATACCCCGCGAGCTTGCCCGACACGTCGAACGGCGCCTCGAGATGTTCCCGGCGGTGGCCATTCTGGGGCCGCGGCAGGCGGGCAAGACGACCCTTGCCCGGGCAATCGCCGGGGACCGCGCCTCGGTGTACCTCGATCTGGAAGCGGAAGCCGACCGTGCGCGACTTCTCGAGCCGAGCGCGTACTTCGACCGCCATGCCGGTAAGCTGATCGTCCTCGACGAGATCCACCAAATGCCCGAGCTCTTTCGCGAGCTCCGGGGCGTCATAGACCGTATTCGTCTGGAAGCGGAGGATGCCGGAACGCGATTTCTGATTCTCGGCTCCGCCTCGGGCGATTTGCTCCGGCAGTCGGGCGAGAGTCTTGCCGGCCGCATTGCCTACGCCGAGCTCTCGCCGCTCACGGCGGTCGAGACCGCTGAGCGTGTCTCGATCGAAGAGCTCTGGCTGCGGGGCGGGTTCCCGGAGAGCGTGCTGGCGCCCGATCTGGAGCAGAGCGTCGCCTGGCGCGCCAACTTCATCCGCACGTTCCTGCAGCGTGACATCCCGGAGCTGGGACCGCGGATCGCCGGGGAAACCCTCAGGCGGCTGTGGACGATGGTGGCCCATGCAAACGGATCGCTCCTCAATGCCGCCGAGCTGGCGAGGTCCCTCGCAATCGACGGGAAGACCGTTTCCCGCTACATAGACGTGCTCTCGGACCTGTTCATGATCCGGCGGCTGCCTCCGTGGTACGGGAATACCCGTAAGCGCCTTGTGAAGTCACCTCGCGTGTACCTCAGAGACACGGGCGTGCTTCATACGCTCCTCGGCATCGACAGCTATGATGACCTTCTCTCTCACCCGGTTGCAGGGGCAAGCTGGGAGGGCTTCGTCATCGAGCAGTTGCTGGCGGCACTCCCGGAGCGTGGCGAGGCGTTCTTCTACCGTTCCGCCGGGGGCGCCGAGATCGACCTCCTGCTCTCCCTTCCGGGTGAAGGATTCTGGGCGGTGGAGGTGAAGCGACGCCACGCCCCGAGGGTAGAGCGCGGATTCACCGCTGCGTGCGAGGACGTTGAGCCCGCACAGCGGTTCGTAGTGTACCCGGGGGATGAGCGGTTTCCTCTCCGCTCGGATGTCGAGGCCATTGGTGTGAGAGAGCTCGAGCAGCAGCTTCGCGATCGCGCGTAGCCGCGTGCTATTACAACCTGCCTCACACCCTATGACCTGATTCGCCCCCCGGCCCCGCCGACGGCCCGGCGACAGCAAAGTGGCGGTCACCTTCGGCCTCATCTTCACCGAGCTTGCAAACAACGCGGTTAAGCACGCCTTCGGCGGTCCCGGCCCGGCACCGCCACCCCGGCCCGAACCTACAACGCGGGGTGCCTCGGCGTGCGCCGCCGCGGTCAGGGGCGACCGGCGGCGATGGATGGCACGTGAACAAATGATCCGGCAGGCCGTTACGATGAGTTTATCGTTCCGCGACGACGATCTCCTGCCGAGAGTGGTAGGCCGTGCTACCCTCAGGAATGCCGTAGTCAGGTACGGGAATGTACGAGATCGAAAAGCCATGCTGTTTTGCCCGCCATGTACGCCGGCCACAATGTGCCGATAGCCGTCCGGTGGTCTGTCACACCCCTCGAAGAAGCGATCCTGACGTGAATCCGTTAAGTGCCTACGTTGGCAGCAAGGAGTGCAGGCATGGCGCAATATACCATTCGCAACGTTCCCGACTATCTGGATCATGAGTTGCGATGGTGGGCCAGGCGAAACGGTATGAGCCTGAACGAGGCCGCCCTTGAAGCAATGAAACGCGGCGTAGGGGTAAGCGAGAAGGCGGTGGAGTACAACGACCTCGATGACCTGATCGGTACGTGGAAAGCGGATCCGGAGTTCGATCGGGTCATAGAAGACCAGGATTCGGTGGATCCCGAGCTATGGCAGTAGAGATCGCTGTCGACGCGAACAGGTACCGGGATTTTGTCGACGGCCGGGAGGATGCGGTATCCGTATTTCGAAGCGCCTCTCGGATACACGTTCCATTTGTCGTCACCGGAGAACTGAGGGCCGGGTTTGCCGTGGGGACGCGGGGAAAGGAAAACGAGCACGTGTTCGAGTCTTTCCTTCGGAAAGAGCGGGTAGATGTGCTGCACTCCACTATGGCGACCACCCGCCAGTATGCCGGTCTCTACCGCCAGCTTCGAGCGGCGGGAAATTCGATTCCGAGTAACGACCTCTGGATTGCCGGGTTGGTCATCGAGCACAATCTGTATCTGTTCAGCCGGGACACCCATTTTGATGCGCTACCCCAGCTGCCCCGGATCTGAAAGCTGCATCCTGAAGTCTGCCTGAGAACGAGGCGGATGAGCGAGAGAATAGACGAAGTCACGCGAACGCGAATGGGCCGCCGAATCCGAGCGAGTGGCTGGAGGCGGTTTCGTATTGCAACGAGCAGCGCGCCGGCCTGGGATATGAGTTCGACCGGTCAGATCTCGACCCGCCTCTCGGTGTGCGGGTGCGACTCGTGCGCGTGTCCCCGCCTGTGGCGCAGCAACGTCTAAGCGGCCTCAGGGAGGGCTTTTCGGCGCGATCGACATAACTGCAGTTACGCCCGACCAAACGGCAGTCACACCCGAGCGGCGGCGCCGGGGCGTCAGTACCCCTACAGAGCGAGATCTCTCGCTTTGCCCATGTCGATGCAATCCTCGAGCGTTTCGATCAGCGCTCATGAGGCGCCGGCAATCGGCGTAGCGCAAGACTCCCCGTCGCTCGATTCTACGTTTCCGGTTTCCGCCTATTCGATAGTGTGCGCTTTGGGCTTTCGTACGGCAGTCTCGAGGTTGGACAGCTTGTTTTCGATGACTCCCCACAGGATCTCTTCATCAACACCGAAGTACTCGTGAGTGAGAATGTCACGAAGCCCGGCGATCTTCCGCCATTCAATTTCTGACGCCTTCTCGCAGGCGGCCCGCGGTATGCATGGAACGCCATCCCGGAGGTGGACTCCCGAATGTTTGCGATTGCGTCCAGGATGTCGTCGAAGTAGAGTTATAGGTCACGCGACATCGCGAGCTTCCGACAGGATGCGTTCGGGAATGGTGGGCTTGAGCGCGTCTTCAAGGACCAGGTCGACCTTCGTCTCGGGGAAGAGATCTTCCAGCAGAAACTTGATGTCCATAAGAGTGTCGAAGCTCTTGTACCGATCGGCCAGCTTGAGCAGGATGTCGAGGTCGCTGGATTCATCCACATCACCTCTATACAATAGTGGCATGACCAGTTCGGAACAGGCGTTCGCATCCGTTGGGCCCATTGAACCGGACGGACGCCGGCGGTGAAAGAAGTATTCAATGTCGAAGAGATTTCATCGGGACACTTCCGTTGGCCCGACATTGATGTCGACCTGGATCAGACGAACACCGCCGAGGGTGGGGCGACACCCCTGTTCGCCGGCCCGGTCCGGCGCTACCGGGCCTCTGGCTATTTGGTCAGCAGATGTGATACACAAATGGGCATCTGCGGGCGGCTGTGGCACCTTGACGACGAACGCGAAGGCCCATACCCAGAACCTGCGATAGATCGGTTTCTTCTCTGATTTGTCACGCATCATTACCTCCTCGTTGTGACGTGTTGTCGTGATCGGAATGCGCCACCGCGCGAAACGCCAGCACGCCGAACGCATCGAGGAGTGTGTAGGGTGCTTGACTCATATTGAAAAGTGCAACATACCCATCTATGTGAGTATTCGGCTGCAGGTTCTTCTTGTGAGCATATGACTGTCTCCGCCTGGGTGCGCCGCGCGCTCGAGCACGAAAAGCGGGAACGTCCGAGCACCGCCGTGCGGAAGAAGCTGGAGCTTCTGCATGCGGCACGTCGCCACGACTTCCCGACAGGGGACTACGCGGCTATGGCTTCGGACATCTCCCGGAGCTACCTCTCCGACGTCGAGGCGCATGGCACCTCCGAAAGCGAACGGGAGACATAGATCCCGCGATGGTATTCATCGATTCCAATGTTCCGATGTATCTCATAGGCTCAGAGCACCCCAACAAGTCGGCGACCATCTCGATGCTCTGCCGTTCCTCACGCGTTTGTCGTGACACCGGAGTCCTCGACGGTATCACCCTCGGCCGGCTCGAACACCGGCTTTGCCCGGTCGGCAAACGCGTCGATGAGCCGGTCCTGAAGCACGGTGCGCTCCCCCTCGGCCCGGGCGGCCTCGTCGAGGGCCAGAAGAGTCTCGCCGATCTCCTGTGCTGATGCGGCCGCCGCATACCGGCCTGCCAGGGCAGCGGTGATCTGCCGCATCTGCTTTGCCTCCGCTCGGGGCGTCCCGGGTGTGATGAGGCGGTCGAGCTCGGCAGCCGGCGGGCGGCTTGCAGTGTCGGCGCCGTCACTGTCGCGGCGGCCACCCTGGTCCTCTGCGCTCATCCCCCGACCCCACGTCGTAACGACATGCATGAGGGCGGCCCGCAGCCTGCGGGCATCACGAAGCTCAGCGTCGAGCCCGGTCCCGGAGATCTTCTTCTCCCCGGCCCGGGCAAGCCTGCGTGCTCTGAGCGTGCGGCCGAGCTCGACCAGCGCCTGTGTCCCGCTCACCGCGCCGATCCACGCGACACGGCCGATGGCGACAAGCGCCTGCGCGATCCAGACCAGAAGCATCGCCGCGAGCTTTGCCAGGTTCACCACAAGCATCACCAGCAGATAGATGATCTGCAGGTTCGCCGCCTTCTTGCCCCGCATCTGAACGCCGGCGATCTTCGCCGATGATCGATTCGGATTGGTCCAGTTGAAGGTGCCGAGGGCATTCCTCGTCGAGACGCTCGCTCCGCTCTTCGAGAGGTTGAGCTTGGTGGGGCCGCGGCCGTAGCGGCCCCGGAGTCTGAACCGGCCGTTCTGGAGGGCGACGTTGGTGCCCTTCGCGGCGCGGGTTGAGACGCGAATGCCCCGCTTTGTGTTGCCGGTGACGGTGAGCCCGGCGGCCTTTGTCTGCGCACGAAGCGACACACCGCCGGTGCGGCTTGCCCGAAGGTACGTGCCGCGGTGCTCGATGCGTCTCTGTCTGCCGTATTGGTCTGTCTTTCCGATGTTGAACATCAGCACGCTCCTCCCAACAGCTCGGGTTCGATCAGTCTCGTAACAACAGAATGATGTGTGAAGGCCCGGGACGTAAATTGTCACATACCTCGCCTACAGTTGTAACATAAGACGGGGATGCACCCGATTTGAGATCCCAGCTTGCGGGGTGCATCCACAGCGACAACAGCTAAAGCGGGAGGTTGCATGTCTGATTACCACCGGATGAACCCGGCCGGCGGAGAGGTCGGCGGGTTCGACAGCACATTCGAGAGCAAGGACAACGAGACGCTCGCCTACGAGCGCTTCTACTACTGCAAACGCTACGTGGCGGGACTGAGCTTGCGGTTCCAAACGAACAACGAACTGCGCAATCTGGGGGCCAGGCTCGGCTACAACCCGGAGAAGGGAAGCTTCATCGACAAGTTCACCCGTCGGCGTGCGGAGTGGGACAGCTTCGAGCGCGACATTCCCTGCGCCTACCTTGAGGCAATCGGGGTCCTGTGGGCGGAGCTCGACGTCTGCGCCGAGGCGGACTACGAGCTCTTCCGGCAAGAGATCGCGAAGGCGCGCTACCCGCGGAAGGCCGTGGTGCGCTACATCCCGGCAGTCTACGGCACCTATCGCTTTCCCGAGGGCACGAGCGAGCGCGAGGCCATCGAGATGCTCGAACGCAGTAACTACGCCCGCTTCCACCGGGCCATCGTCTATCCCGAGCTCCTCGTCATCTGGCTGGGAGCGCACCGTGATGGCGGAGGTGGCACCGACGTCGTCTACGACTACTACGAGCCGGTTTTCGAAAAGAAGAAAGACCGCCTGCAGGTCCGCCCGCCGGCACGGGGCATCGGGCAGACGCGGATCGGGTAGGGGAGGGCGCGCGTGCGGGGCGCGCCTGCCGCGCCCCGTAGCCGCACCGCCAACCTCAGTCTCGATACCGCGCGGCGGCTGCGTCCAGCCATGCGGCGGCCTGCTCCCGCAGGTCCGCGGGCTCGAGGATTTCGGCGTTCGGGCCCCACTGCGAAACCCAGAAGAGGGTCTGCTGTGTCTGGTTGGTTCGAAGGCGCAGAACGATGGCGCCGTCGTCCTGCTCCGCGATCTCCTGACGGGGGTGCCACTGCCGTTCGCGGATCTTGGCGGCCACGGTGGCGTCAAAGTGCACGGCGATATCGCGTGTTTCGCCGCCAAGGAAAACGCCAAAGGCCGGGTCGATGTACTCAGCCGCATCGAAGTCGGCAGGTGGTGTGAAGCGATAGGTGGTGGCCTTCGCGCCGGTGAATCGGCCGAGGGCGTAGATACGCACTTCCGCATCGTGGTGCGAGTAGCCGATGAGGTACCACTCGCCGCGGAAACCCACGATGTGATAGGGGTCGATGACGCGGGTCGCCGAGCTCGTGTAGCCCGGCTTGCGGTAGGAGACGGTAACGCTTCGCTCGCGCTCCAGGCAGGAGTGCACCACCTGCCAGACCTCGCCGTCGATTTCCGTCACCGGCTCGGTGACGATGGTGACGTTCTGCGCGAGATCCTCCGAATGCACGGTGACCTTCTCCGGCAGTAGCTCCGTGAGGCGGTCGAAGATCGATCGCAGCCGGTCGTAGTACGGGCTGTTACGGTAGCTCGACAGGGCCCGCTCGGTCACGAGCACCGCGAGCAGATCGCCCTCGGTGAGCATCACGGTGGGAAGCTCGAAGGCCTCGTCTGCGTAGTAGTAACCGTGGCGCTGCGCGTCGTACTCGAGGGGAGCCTGCTGGTCACGCAACCACTCGATGTCGCGCTTGAACGTGCGCGCCGAGAACTCATCCCCCGTCTCCTCGAGGTAATCCTCGGCGAGATCTCGAGCCGACGGATAGTCGCGTTTGTATTTGAGCCTTCGATGGATAAAGGCGATGCGTTGCATGCGCGCGCGGAAGCTCATTCTCGCACTCCGGGACGCATGGTACGTCTGGCGGGAGAGACATGCAAGACCCCCTGCGGGCCGTGTGCGACCTCCCGGCGCCCGGTGGCATCCAGCTCCCCGCCACGGTAACCACTGGCGAGCGCGCCCGCCGGTGAAGCAACAGCCCCCAAAACCCCGTAGTACTCATATGAAGGAAACTTCTGTATAATTAGAGGAGATGTCGGACCGCATGAATGACATTATTGGGCTTCTCGAATCGGAGCTCGAAGCTGCCTTCGAGGTCAGGGACAAGCAATCACTGCATCGCTACGTAGTGCTCATGATCGATCGCTTCGCCGCCCGCGAGAGCGAGGAGGAGCACCACTCACGGCTCGAGCGCAAAATGGACGAAGGGTTCGCGGAAATCAAGGATGACGTTCGAACCATCGCCGCGACCATGAAGGAAGGCTTCGCCCGGGTCGATGAGCGCTTCGAGGCCGTCGACAAACGCTTCGAAGCAGTCGATAAGCGCTTCGACGACATGAACAAGCGGTTCAATTCGCTCGTCGTTCTCATGTCCGTCTTCTTCACTGTGCTTGCGGGAATGATGACGGCGCTCCGGCTTTTCGGCTGACTGACGGCTAAGGGCTGCACGTGTCGCGGCCGCGATCCCCTACGTGGATGAGCCTCAGCCGACGCGCTCTCCGAGCCAGTGCCGTCGGTAGCGGCCATCGGCATCGTATTTCTCTGCCTGTTTCCGCGGGTTGAAGTAGCGGTCGTGGCGCGGGTCGGTGCCGACGCCGACGTTGTAGGTCCAGTTTCCGTAATTGCTCCCGGGATCGTAATCGATGAGCTGCGACTCGAAGTATTCCGCTCCTATTAGCCAGTTCACCTTCATGTCCCGGGCAAGGTAGCTTGCCACGTTCTGTCGACCACGGTTACTCATGTAGCCGGTCGCGGCGATCTCCAGCATGTTGGCATCGATGAAGTCCTGCCCGGTCCGCCCCTCTTTCCAGGCAGAGAACGCCTCGCGGTCGTTGGTCCAGGGGAAGCGGCGCCTCATGGGACCCTCGAAACGGAATATGGCGTCGGCGAACCTGCGAAGGAGAAAGGCGAAGTAGTCCCGCCAGATGAGCTCGAAGACGAGCCAGTACGTAGAGCTGTTTTTCACGCGCTCGGCTTCGTAGCGTCGAACCTCTTCGACGATACTGCGAGGACTCACGGCGCCGTTCGCAAGCCAGGGGGAAAACTTGGAGCTGTAGTCGGCGCCGAGGAGGCCGTTTCGGGTGTGCTTGTAGCGCCGCAGCTCATCGCGCTCCCAGAAGTAGGCATTTAGCCGATCACGGCCGGCGGTCTCACCCCCGGTGAAGTGGATCGCTGCCCGGGAATCCGGTTCCGGCGGCGGGCTTCCGGAGAGTTGTTCGACATCGGGAGGTCCCGCGGATACGCCGTGAAGCTTTTCCAGTAGTTCGAGAAGCTCCGCGGGTGGCGCCGGCAGCCGCGGCAAGGCTGCCGGCGGAGGAAGCGAACCGCGAATCGTCGCGCTTTTCTCCACAGCTTTCCGGAAGTCCGTGTAGATGAGAGGCATCTCTTCGATAGAGAAGGGCAGATCTGAGGGGTGATAGAGAGTCTGTCCGTGGTGCGGTCGGAGCTGCGGTGTAGCCGCGGTGCCCGGTTTCCCACGGCCCCCCGCCGCCCCGAATGAGGGTTCGTGTTCCCCGGTCTTCCGCGAGGCAAGAGCCGTCTCGAGCTCCGCCACTTCTGCCGCCTCTTCGGTTCCCGCCTCTTCCTGGTACCAGATCTCGTTCGCCGCATAGCGTTTGGCAAGGGTGGGGAGCACGGTTGCAGGGCTTCCCCGGCAGATGATGAGGTCGGAGCCCCTGCGTCGCAGCTCACCGCGCAGATCGTCGAGCGTCTCGAGGAGAAACTGCGCCCTGTGCGGGCCAACCTTCGGAAAGCCGAAGCCGGTGGTGGAAAAGAGGCGCGGGGGGAAGATGAAGACCGGCAGAAGCGCGTCGATGTCGCGCGTAGCCGGAGCGGAGGCAGCGAGGCCGTGCGCGGACAGGCCCGGATGATCGCCGGTGCGCAGGTCGTTGCGGAACCAGACGATGCGGGTCATAGCTGTGTTGCCTCTTCAGAGTGCCGTTGAGATCTCTCACCGGGGTTCAGAGAACTGTTGCCGCCACAGAGCCACGAGGAGTATCTGATGAGGTGCTCCGCGTGCGGGGGCGGATCCCCGGCGTTGTCGATTGCCAGCATCTGGTCGAGCTCTGCCGGCAATCCCGGAATCTTGAGCCGAGAGACGATGCGCAGCAGCGGCGGTGTCAGGGCCGGAGGAAGCGCGAGGGCGAGCGTGCCTCGCTTTCGGAGATAGGGGCGAACGAAGTCGCTGAAGCTCAGCTTCTCGGGGCCGGTCAGCGGCAGACGCCGTGGCGGGGTCTCCGCAAGAATCGCGTCGGCAGTGCGCCGCGCCGCATCGCTGAGGTGGATGGGCCGGAAGGGTGTCGGGATCTCCGGCAGCGGAACCACAGGAAAGCGACTGGCAGCACGCAGTAGCCTGATGATCTCGCTACCGGAGCTGAAGAGAATCGATGGCAGGACGATCGTTGACTCGAGTCGGCTTGCCTCCACCAGAGCTTCCGCCTGCGCCTTGGTTTCGGCGTAGGCTGCGCCGGCGTTCCGCGTCACCCCGAGGGCGCTCAGGTACACGAAGCGTTGTGCCTCGGCCTGTTCCGCGGTTCTCAGCAGATTTCGGGTTCCCTCGACGTGGACGAGTCGGTAGCTTCGACGGCCACCGGGCGGACGGTGCACCGGCGAGAGGCCAACGAGGTGGACTACGGTATCGCCGGGGCGAATCAGCCCTGAGAGACTTGCCGGGTCGGTAATATCTACGCGGTGGAAGCTGAGTCCCGCAGCAGGGGGGCTACCGGTGGAGGCACCGGCCCGGCTCGCTACCCCGCGGGCTGCGACGACAACCACGGCTCCGCGGGCAGCGAGCTCCGTCGCCAGTGCCGAGCCGAGATAGCCTGTCCCGCCCACGAGAACAATCCGGTTTGCCACATCGTACCTCCTCGCCGGAATATCGGCCCGGCAATGGGCGAGCGTCCATCCTTCCATGGACGATACCGCCCCGCGACGCGTTCGAATGTCATCTGCAGTTTCGTGGTGACGTTACTCCGACAGCGGCACCGTGATCGTGAACGTGGTGACGGGCTCGCGTTCGAGCCGGATGCTACCCTGCAGCTGACCGACCATAGCCTGCACGAGCTGAAGTCCGAGGCCGTGAGGGGTGTCGAAGTCGATCTCGGGGCCGATCGGTGTGCCGGTGTTGCTCACGCGTAGCGTCATCTCCGGGCCGGAGTCGTCGATGCTCGATTGCAGGCGGAATACCGCCGCGTCGGCGCCGCGAAAGCCGTACTTCACGGCGTTGGTGGCAAGCTCATTCATGATGAGTCCGAGGGTTACCGCAGCTCTCGTCGGCAGGGAGATGTCCGGCGCGTCAATTTCGAGACGCACCCCCGCCTCCGGAGAGAAGGAAAAGACCGTGGAAAGCAGTTCCTGCGCGTACTCGCGGAAGTCGATGTGGGTGATGGTCTCCGGCGACTGGTGAAGCTTCTCGTGGACAACACGGATGGCATTGACCTGGTTCCTGAGGTCTGCGAGATCGGCGCGGTCGGCGAGAGCCTGGTCCTTGAGCTCGATGAGCGATGAGACCATCATGAGGTTGTTCTTGGTGCGATGGGTGAGCTCGCGCATGAGCGCGGTACGCTCTTCGAGCGCCTTCTCGCGCTCCTCTTCGAGGTTCTTGCGCTCGGTGATATCCTCGTGCGTGCCGAACACCACATGCGGGCGACCGTCGTCGGTCCACTCGGCGACTTTCCCCCGGTCACGCACCCACACCCAGCGGCCGTCGGCGTGGCGCATACGCACCTCACAGTCGTAGTACTCGGATTCTCCGGCAAAGTGCGCCCGAAGAAGCTCCTCCGAACGCGCGAGGTCTTCGGGATGCGTGAACTCCTGCCAGGTGCGGATGGAGACCGGCGAGATCTCGGCCAGCGTGTAGCCCACGATCTCCGCCCAGCGCTCG
>JAAAOR010000050.1 GCA_009908735.1 Spirochaetota bacterium
CTCCCTGCGTGCAGAAGTGCGTCTGCACCCGAGAGCCGCTCACATCTCCTTACGCCTTATTTTGTTCTGCTGATTGTACCCACACGCTGCTATATACCCGATCTAGCTGAGTACGGTGCTTCCCATGAGATACCGGTCAATCTCCCGCGCAGCCACACGCCCCTCCTTGATGGCCCACACGACGAGGGACTGCCCGCGTCGGGCATCACCCGCGGCGAAGACTCCCTCGCGGGTGGTTCGATGATCCTCGAAAGCCGCGGCGATGTTCGACCGAGGGTCGGTGTCGAGGCCCATCGTTTCCACAACATTCTGCTCGGGCCCGAGGAACCCCATGGACAGGAGCACGAGGTCTGCCGGCCACTCTTTCTCCGTTCCGGGGACCTCAACCGGTTTTGGTCGTTCACCTGGACTCTTCTCCCATCTCACGTTAACCGTGCGGACGCCTTCGAGGGTACCGTTTCCGAGAAACTCCTTGGTCATGATGCTGTAGACGCGAGGGTCATCTCCCTGCTTCGCGGCGGTTTCCGCGTGGGAGTAGTCCAACTTGTAGATCCGTGCGTACGTCGGCCACGGCATGCTTTCGTTGCGCTCGGCGGGCGGTTTCGGCATGAGCTCGAAGTTCGTGATGCTCTTCGCACCGTGACGAATTGCCGTGCCGATACAGTCGGCCCCGGTGTCACCGCCTCCTATTACGATAACATCTTTTCCCGCAGCGTCGATGAAATCGTGCTGAGCTCCGTTGCCGCCACTCGAGGAGTGATCAAGTAGATGCTTCGTATTTGCCTTGAGGAACTCCATGGCGAAGTGCACACCCGCCTTCTCTCGTCCCGGGGCCGGCAGATCGCGGGGCAAGGTAGCGCCGCAGGCCAGCAGCACCGCATCGTAGGTCTTCGCAAGCTCCTCCGGATCGACGTCCGTGCCGACCTCGACACCCGGACGAAACTCCACACCTTCTGCCGCCATCAGACCGTTGCGGCGCTCCACGAGCTCCTTCGAAAGCTTCATGTTGGGTATGCCGTACATCAGCAGTCCCCCGATGCGGTCGTCGCGCTCGAACACGGTAACGTTGTGACCCGTCTTATTTAGTTGGTCGGCGGCGGAGAGTCCCGCTGGGCCACTCCCGACGATGGCGATTCGTTTGCCGGTGCGCACCGACGGCGGCTGCGGCGTCATGAGGCCCGAATCGTAGGCCCGGTCGATTATGTGGGCCTCGTTGTCCTTAATGGTGACTGCCGGCTCGTTGATGCCGAGCACGCAGGCGTGCTCGCAGGGAGCCGGGCACACACGGCCGGTGTACTCGGGGAAGTTATTGGTTTTCATCAGGCGCCGGAAAGCTTCTTCCCACTTGCCGCGATAGACGAGCTCATTCCACTCTGGAATCAGGTTGTCTACGGGGCACCCGTAGTCGGACTGACAAAACGGCACACCACAATCCATGCAGCGGCCCCCCTGCTCCTGCCGCTCTTTCTCGTGCAGATGCCCATGAAACTCCCCGTAATCCCGTATGCGCTCGCGTTCGTCCCGTTCGGGACTGCCGACACGTCCGTATTCAATAAATCCGGTCGGTTTACCCATGAACTACCTCCGGTGTTCGGCTCTGTTGTTGTTTCATCACGTCACGGAACTTCGGCGAGATGATTCGCACGAACTCCCCGCGACGCTCTTGCCAGGTAGCGAGCACATGCGCTCCGACGGTCGATCCGGTGCGCTCAGTGTGTTCGCCCACCAGGTCACGGATGGTCGCCTCATCCTCCTGGTCGAGTTGCTCGAGCTCCACGAGCTCGGGGTTGTACAGGGATTCGAGTCGCTGATCGGGATCCCACACATAGCCGATGCCGCCGCTCATCCCGGCGGCAAAGTTTTTGCCGACGGGACCGAGTATGACCGCACGGCCGCCCGTCATGTACTCGAGCCCGTGATCACCTACCCCTTCGACGACGACATGTGCGCCGGAGTTGCGAACGCAAAACCGCTCGGCGGCCTGTCCGCGGAAAAAAGCCTTGCCGCCGATCGCGCCGTAGAGGGCGACGTTGCCGATTATGATATTCTCCTCCGGCGCGAACCCCGCGTCTTGTGGCGGATACACCGTGAGCGTGCCTCCCGACAGGCCCTTTCCGACGTAGTCGTTCGCATCGCCCTCAAGCTCCAGAGTTACACCCTTCGCCAGCCATGCGCCGAAACTCTGCCCGGCGGAACCGGTGAGCTTGAAGCGAATGAGATCATCGGGCAGCGTGGCAAACCCGCGACGCTTCGTAATCTCGTGGCTGAGCATGGTGCCGGTGGTGCGGTCGGTATTGCGGATAGGGAGCTCTGCCGCTACCGGCCTGTCGTCCGTAACGGCCGGCTCGGCCAGCTCGATGAGCTTACGGTCGAGCACAGTATCGATGTCGTGCTCCTGAGGAATGCAGCAAATGATACCGGTATTGCCCTTTCCGCGGACCGCGGGGGCAAGCACACGGCTGAGGTCAACCGACTTCGATTTCCAATGCAGCACCGACTCGTCGGTCTCGAGCATGTCGACCCGACCGACCATCTCGGACCAGCTGCGGAATCCGAGCTCTGCCATGATCTCTCGTAGCTCCTCAGCCACGAAGCGTAGGTAGTTTATGACATGCTCGGGCGTGCCGGTAAACTTGCCCCTGAGATTACCATCCTGCGTCGCAATGCCGACGGGGCAGGTATTTTTGTGACAGACCCGCATCATGATGCAGCCCATGCTGATAAGCGGTCCGGTCGCCAGGCCGGTCTCCTCGGCCCCGAGCAGCGCCGCGATGGCAACGTCGCGGCCCGTCTTTATCTGGCCGTCTGTCTGCACCACTACCCGGCTCCTGAGATTGTTCATAACGAGGGTCTGATGGGTTTCGGACAGCCCAATCTCCCAGGGAACTCCCGCGTACTTGATGCCGGTCAGCGGTGATGCGCCGGTGCCGCCGTCCTGTCCCGAGATGAGAATGTGGTCGGCATGGCCCTTGGCGACGCCGGCTGCAATCGTTCCGACCCCGACTTCGGAGACGAGCTTGACGCTGACCCGGGCGCCGGGATTCGCATTCTTCAAGTCGAAGATCAGCTGTGCGAGGTCCTCGATGGAATAAATGTCATGATGGGGTGGCGGGCTGATCAGTCCGACACCGGGGGTCGAGTAACGGGTATCCGCGATGACGTCAAAGACCTTGTGCCCTGGAAGCTCACCGCCTTCACCCGGTTTCGCTCCCTGTGCCATCTTGATCTGAAGCTCGTTCGACTCTGCGAGATACTCGATTGTCACGCCAAAGCGACCGGAAGCAACCTGCTTGATAGAGGAGCGCTTCGAGTCGCCGTTTGCGAGGGGCTTATAGCGCTCGCGCCGCTCTCCTCCCTCACCGGTGTTTGACTTTCCACCCACGCGGTTCATGGCAATCGCCAGGGTTTCGTGGGCCTCCTGGGAAATCGAGCCGAAGCTCATCGCGCCGGTGGCGAAGCGCTTCATGATATCCTCAGCCGGCTCGACTTCCTCGATGGGGATCGATCTCCCCTCCCGGAACTTCAAGAGCCCGCGGATCGTAGCCTGATTCGAGTCCCGGCGGTTCTCGTGCTCGGCAAACTTACGGTACATCGCTTTGTCGTTCTGGCGGACCGCGCGCTGGAGAGTCGCGATAGCCTCTGGGTCCCACATGTGGCGCTCACCACCGGTGCGCCACTGATAATCACCGGGGTTATACGACTCGTAGCCGATGGGAATGCTGCGGCCGGGGTAAGCCATCCGGTGGCGACGCAGCGCCTCTTCTCCAAGTACGTCGAAGCCGGCACCCTCGATTCGGGAAGCCGTACCGGCAAAACAGCGCTCCACCACGTCCCAGGCCAGGCCTACGATCTCGAATATCTGTGCCCCCTTGTAACTGTCGAGGGTGGAGATGCCCATTTTTCCGAACACCTTTCGCATGCCCTTGGCGAGGGCTGTTCGGTAGTTTTCGACGATATGCTCGTCGTCGAGCTCGGGCGAGATCGTGCCGTCGTCGCGCAGATGCCACATCGCCTCGAAAGCGAGATACGGGTTGATCCCGTCGGCACCATATCCTACGAGCGTGCAGAAGTGGTGCACTTCCCGTGGCTCCGCTGTTTCGAGGATGATGCCGACCTGCGTCCGCTTCGCACGCTGCACGAGATAGTGATGCACAGCCCCTACCGCGAGTAAGGCGCTGATGGGAACCCGGTCAGGCCCCGCATTGCGGTCTGAGAGGATAACGAGGGAGTAGCCATCGGAGATCGCCTTTTCGGTTTCCCTGCTGATGCGTATGAGCGCAGAGCGCAGGTCCTCGGACTCTACCCCGGCCCCGTTACCGGAGGCCGCCCCGTTACCGGAGGCCGCCCCGTTACCGGAGGCCGCCCCGTTACCGGAGGCCGCCCCGTTACCGGAGACCGCGCCGTTACCGGAGACCGCGCCCGTCGGCGGCGACGGGGGATTGACCGGGTAGGTGGCATCTATGACCGCCGTTTTCCATCCGCGATAGTCGAGCTCTCTCGTGCGCGCGAGCTCCTCGTTCGTGAGGATGGGATGTTCGAGCTTGAGGCGTCGACAATGTTCGGGCGTGGTCTCGAGAAGGTTCTTCTCCGGGCCGACATAGGCGGAGAGGCTCATGATGATCTCTTCGCGTATGGAGTCGATCGGCGGGTTTGTCACCTGTGCAAAGAGCTGCTTGAAGTACTCGTACGTTAGCCGCGGGCGCTGGGAGAGCACCGCAAGCGGCGCGTCGTTGCCCATCGAGCCGAGCGGCTCCTTGGCGTTTTCTGCCATGGGTTTGAGCAGAAGGTTCAGATGCTCTTCGGTATAACCGAACATGCGCAGCCGCTCTTGAAGGGTTTCCTCATCGCGTCCGCCGACACTGCCGGCGGCAGGAAGCTCGTCGAGGAGGATCCTCTCACGCTCGAGCCACTCGCCATAGGAATGCTTGCGCGCAATGGAGTCTTTCAACTCGTCGTCGTCGACGATACGCCCCTGCTCAAAATCGACGAGAAACATGCGCCCGGGCTGAAGACGGCCCTTCATTTTCACTTTTTCGGGCGGGATGTCGAGAACCCCGACCTCACTGGCCATGATCACCATGTCGTCGTCGGTGACGTAGTAGCGGCTCGGACGCAGGCCATTGCGGTCGAGAAGTGCGCCCATAACCGTGCCGTCTGTAAAGGAGATCGATGCCGGCCCATCCCAAGGCTCCATCGAGCAGCTCATATACTCATAGACGTCCCGTCGGGCGCTCGTCATCTGACGGTCATTCTGCCACGCCTCAGGCACCATCATCATGACTGCCTCGGGGAGCTCTCGACCGGAGAGCAGCAGCAACTCGAGCGCATTGTCGAAGTTTCCGCTGTCGGAGCTGTCGGGCTCCATGATGGGGAACGCGCGCCGCAGATCATCGCCGAAGAGCTCGCTCTCGAGTGTGCCTTCGCGAGCATACATTTTGTTCATATTGCCGCGCAGGGTATTGATCTCGCCGTTGTGACTCATGAAGCGAAGCGGTTGTGCGCGGTCCCAACTCGGGAATGTATTGGTGGAGAAGCGCGAGTGCACCATCGCGACGTGGGTTTCGTAGTCAGGATCGCTAAGGTCGGGGTAAAACGCAAAGAGCTGCTCTGGGGTCAGCATCCCCTTGTATACGAGTACACGCGTAGAGAGGCTGCAGACGTAAAACATGCCTTTGGAGTCATGGGCTTCGCCGCGCAGCCGTTTCGACGCCTGTTTTCGGATGACAAACAGCTTACGATCAAAGTCGGCGGGATCATCGACGGTCGCGGCGATAAAGGCCTGCTCCATTGCAGGCTGCGCGGCCTTTGCCGTGGGCCCGATCATGCTATCGTCACGGGGCACCGAGCGCCATCCGAGAAACGTTTGCCCTTCCTCGGCAACCACCTGCTCGAATGCCCGCTTACATGCCGCCCGCTCTCGAAAGTCACGGGGCAGGAATACCATGCCGGCGGCGTAACTTCCCCGAGGGGGCAAATCTATTGCGAGGTCCCGTTTCAAGATTTTTTCGAGGAATCGGTACGGGAGGGCCGTAAGAATGCCGGCGCCGTCGCCGGTATTCTTCTCACTACCGACGGCGCCGCGATGGGTCATGTTAATGAGGACCGTTTTCGCCTGATCGACGATCTCGTGTCCGGCCCTACCCTTTATATGTCCGACAAAGCCGACACCGCATGAGTCGTGTTCAAAAGCGGGGTCGTAGAGTCCCTGTCTGCCCGGACGCTGCTGCATATTCATGCGACCTCTCCTTCAAAGGAGCCGTTTCATCCCCGCGAAGCAACAATCTGCTCCGGAAAAGATGGACTACCTGATAAGATTGTCAACTGGAGGCATCGGCCGTGATCCGGTGCGCTGCAAAGGTGGTATATATGTCTTACGACTGCTGCCGTACGGTCGTCTCATCGTGCCGATTCCCTACATAGACTCCAGGAAAGGAATGTTAATAAGACGAAACCCATTTTTCAATACCTGTGCAGTCGAAATTGCAAGTAGAAGTCTCGCATCGCGCGCCGCCGGTGTCGCGGCGCCCAAGACGGGGTACTCGTGATAGTATCTTGAAAAGGTTTTCGCAAGCTCGAATAAATATGCGGTGACGTGGGACGGATTGTACTCCCTCGAAGCATCTTCCACGCGCGAGGGGAAGTCCCCGAGGAGTTTGACAAGCTCCCACTCATCCTGTGAGCTAAGCGCCGATGCGTCCACGTCTGCCGCGCCCGGAACCGCCGTCTCCGCCTTGCGCGCGATGCTGCGAATCCGCGCGCCGGTGTACTGAAGGTAGGGACCGGTGTTGCCGTTAAAGGAGAGGGACTTCGCCGGATCGAACACGATGTCCTTCATCGGATTTACCGCGAGCAGGTAATAGTGAAGCGCTCCGAGTGCGATTGCCTCCGCCGTCTGGTCGATATCATCTAACTGGCTCTCGCGCTCCTTCTCACGGATTTCTACCGCGGCGAGCTCGGCGAGCTGATCGATGAGGTCGTCTGCATCCACTACGGTTCCCTCTCGTGACTTCATCTTACCCTCGGGAAGGTTCACCATACCGTATGCAAGGTGAAAGAGACTCCCGGCCCAATCGAAACCGAGCCGCTCGAGGACGTGGAAAAGCACGGTGAAGTGATAGCGCTGCTCCGAGGCCACCACGTACACCAGCCGATCAAATGGCCAGTCCGCGTGACGTCGAATCGCCGTGCCGATGTCCTGCGTAAGGTAGAGGCTCGTTCCGTCTCCGCGCAGGAGAACCTTCTTGTCGAGGTCGATGTCCTCGAGGTCGACCCAGACGGTCCCCTCCTCATCGGTGTAGAACACGCCCCGCTCGAGCCCCTTGAGAACCTCCTCGCGGCCGGCACCGTACGTCTGACTCTCGTAATAGATCTCGTCGAATGATATGCCGGTGCGACGATATGTCTGCTGTATGCCCTGCACCGCCCAGTCGTTCATCGTTTTCCACAACTCGAGGGTATCGGGCTCACTACTCTCCCACTGCTGTAGCATTTCCCGGGCCCTCGCCTCCGCGGCAGGCTCGGTCTGCGCCCAATCGGCAAACTTGACGTAGAAGTCGCCGACGAACTTGTCCGGCTTTTCACCCGCAGACTCAGGCGTTTCCCCCTGTCCGAACTCACGGTACGCGAGCATGGACTTACAGATGTGAATCCCGCGATCGTTTACCAGATTGACCTTGCGCACCTCCGCTCCGGAGGCCTCGACGATGCGGGCGACGCTCTCTCCAATGGCATCGTTTCGTAGATGCCCGAGGTGCAGCGGCTTGTTGGTGTTGGGAGCGGAGAACTCGACCATCACCCGCTGTCCGGCCCGTGAGTCGCCGCGGCCGTAGTCATCGCCCTCGCCCTCGATCGCCTCGAACACGCCGCGCGCATAGGAGACACGATCGATGGAGACGTTGACGTAGGGTCCGGCGGTCTCAATCCGATCCCCGCCCGTCACGCCGGATTCCTGCAACCTCGCGGCCGTTGCCTCGGCAATTAGCTTGGGCGCCATGCGGAAAAGCCGCGCGAAAGGAAACAGGGGAAACCCGAGGTCCCCGAGCTCCGGCTTCGGCGGACGCTCGACGATCACCTCCGCCTCGTCGATCTCGGACGCTTCGATCTCCCTCTCGCGGGCAAGCTCTCTGAGGGTATCGGCTATGCGTCGTTTCCACGTCTCCCTGTGTGCCTGCATGCGCTCTATTCTCCTTGTATGACCGCCATCATTCGTGTGAAATCTGCAGCACCCTCGCGCCTCAAAGAGCCCAGTGAGCCATTACAGGCCGTGCACTCCGCCGCCGCCGATATGCGCTTTACGCCGCTTGACTCGAGGAGGTCGACATTGGCCTGCAGAAGATCAAGATACGGCCCCCCTTCCCGCCGTATTACCGCGTGCTCGCCCCACAAATCTGCAAAAAGATCCGCGCGTCCCTCATCGACGCGGTAGCAACAGGACCGGATTGACGGACCCAGCAGGGCTTCGATGTTCTCCGGGGCAGCCGCATAACGTCTGTGCATGAGACGCACTGCATCCGAGACAATCCCGGTGCCACGCCACCCCGAGTGCAGCACTGCGAATGCGCCCGTTTCGAAGTCGTGGAGAAAAATCGGCATGCAGTCGGCCACGGTAACGCCCAGGGCAAGGCGCCGATCGTCGGTCACGATACCGTCGGCCTCAGTCTCCGTGTGCGGCCGCTCGCCGCTGCTCGCCACAGCAACCTCGCGGGAATGCACCTGCTTGACAGTGACGTACTTGCCGGGATCAACGCCAATGCCGCGGAGCAGCTCGTCGCGATGAGGCTGCGTTTCAACCCCACTCGGTCCCATATCGCCGGCTTCGCGGAGCGTGAGGTACACGGGCAATGTGAAGGGCATACGGACCACGCTGCCGACGTTGAGATCAAGCTTGAAGGTCCCGACCATCGAGTGATCATACCGACCCGCATCGGCGGCGTCAAGGTTCACGGCGACGCAGCGCGGCACGACGACGGGCACTTGTCTGCTCTACATCGTACATGCTGCTCAGAACCGAAGCTGCTGATTTGACGAAGCTCAGGACCTCGTCGAGCCGCCCTCTGAAAGCCCTGTTGCCCCGTCCGGCCACTTCATCGAGGTTACTCAGGGTATCGTAGCGCCCACCGACCTCACCGTAGAGCACGCCGCGAAGTATCTCGGAAAGCCCATGTAGCGTTTCTACGCCGCGGTGCACCAATCTTTCGGCTGCTTCATCCACGCGGTCGAGCGCAAACTCAACTTCGTCGGACTCCTGCCCGGCCTCCGTGACGCTCGCCTGCAGGTCCCCACCGTCACCGATTCGGGCGCTAAACGTTGCAACAGCGTTCAGCAGGTCTTCAAGGTCAGCGTAGTACTCGTTGAACTCCGCTCGGTTTTCCTCCTTGTAAAAGGACCCCTGAACGAAAAGCGTCTTCAACGCTGCCGCGTACTCGCCCTCACGGACCTGACGAAGAAGCGCGTCGAGCAGAGCAATACTCGCATGGGTACCGTCGCGCCGGCCGGCACGTGCCGGGTAGTGAGCCGAAGGCTTCACCTCTGCGTCGCCGACGAGCTCACGTGCCTGTCCCAAAAGATCTTCCTTCTTTCGCTCGAATGAGTAAAGCTGAAAGAGCGACTCCATGCGCTGCGACCAAAACCGCCGCACTCTGTTTCTCCATCCCTGACCTCCCGCGGGTTTCGGGAGCCGGTAGGACAGATCGCCGACGACGTAGCGGATAATATTAAAGAGAGGGACGCGTCGCGCGAAACCGCGGACGACGTCGAGGCGCCGCTGCATGCCCACCGTTCGTTGCGCCAACACCGACTCGAGGTCCTGATCTGCTCGACCGAGGTCGCCATCAAACAGTACAAGCGCCTCGACGAACGCAGCACTCGGCGGCGTCGCCAGCCCCTTGAGCACGCGGCCGAGCTCCTGAAGCGGAGCTCTCAGGTGACCGACTTCGCAGCGCCGGTCGCCTTCCTCTCCGACAGGCTCGAAGCCGGCGAGCATCCCGCTGAAATCAAAATCGGTGAACGCGTTGAGCGACTCGAAGAAGGCCGCGTTCGTCTGCATGCTGTTTCGCACCCACGCTGGAATGGATTCCATGAGCTCGGCATACCGCCCCTCCGCCTCGCGGCGAAGGTCGGGCTCCTCCGCGTCTTCCATGCGGGCGGAGAGAACAAACGGGTCGGTACACACTAAGAGCTCATCGCGGATATCGGGACTCTCGAGGCCGAGCACGAAACTGTAGAAGGCATCGAGCCCCGCACTCCTGATGCGACCGACCGGCCCGCGGAAGAAACTCGCTGCGTCCTTGAGTTTGTCGAGCTCATCCTTGAAATCAGACAGAAACTGCCCGCTCGCTACATCAACAAGATGGGCGGCCTCGCTGCGAAGGCGACGGGCAAGCCCGCGCATGAGCTGCTCTTCAATCGCCTCCTCCTTCGAGATGGCGCCGAACACCATCCGAAGAAGTACAAGGAGCCTCCGCCACATGCCCATGTTGAGATAGGCGGACTCCACATCTGCCTCGGAGGGCTCGACTCCACGCTCGACCGGCTCCTCGTCGAACACAATGGTTGCCCGAATACGCTCGAGCATCTCCCGTCGTTCGGAGGAAGACAGCGTGGAAACAAGACTGTCAAAGGTCGAACTGGTTGCCATAGCGTGTAGTAAGCGCTCAGTCTACCATGCGGTGACGGTGCGCTCAACTGGGCGCCGGCAGCGGCTCGGCCGATACTTCCCCGCGCTTGCGGTAGGTAATACCTTCGAGCGCAGCCTCGGCTGCGGACGTCGTGGTGGTGTAGGGCACGCGATGGCGGAGCGCCTGTATACGTAAATAATCGTCGTCACGTTGGGTGAAGCGGCCGAGGGGCGTATTGATAACCAGGTCGATTCGTCCGGCCTCGAGGTGATCGACGACGTTGGGATGTCCCTCGTGGACCTTCAGCATGACCTCAGTAAAAATCCCGTTTCGGAACAGGAAGTCGGCGGTACCGCGTGTCGCGGTGATCTCGAAGCCCAGCTCGGCAAGCTTGCGGACGATAGGAAGGAGCGTCTCTTTGTCCGAGTCGTGAATCGAGACGAACACGCGTCCACCGGTGGGAAGCTCGCTACCGGCCGAGCTCGTCGCCTTGGCGAAAGCCTCGCCGAAACTCGAGCCGATGCCGATCGCCTCTCCGGTGGATCGCATCTCGGGACCCAAGAGGGGATCAATGGTCGGGAAGCGATCAAAAGAGAACACGGCCTCTTTTACCGCCCAGCCGACATTGCAGTGCCCTTCCGCGACACCCGGAAGCACCTCCGTCTCGGGTACAACCAGGCCTTGCATATTGAGGTCCACACCCTGCCAGATCTTTACCGCTACCTCGACGAGGTTGACGCCGGAGGATTTTGAGAGATAGGGAACGGTGCGCGATGCTCGGGGGTTTACCTCCAAGACGTAAACGGTGCCGGCTTGCACCGCAAACTGTATGTTGAGGAACCCCACGACGCCAAGCTCCCGCGCTATGGCGGCGGCTGCCTCCTTCATCTTGGTAAGGGCGGTTCGGTCGACTTTGTAGGGGGGAAAGACGCACGCCGAATCGCCGGAGTGAATGCCGGCAGCCTCGATGTGCTGCATGATACCGCCGACGTACACGTTCTCCCCGTCGGATAGCGCGTCGAGGTCGTACTCAAAGGCATCCTCGAGGAACTGATCGACGAGCACCGGCCGCGCCTCGCTGGCCTCGATGCCGCGCTCGAGAAACTCCCGAAGCTCCTCGGGAGTATA
>JAAAOR010000083.1 GCA_009908735.1 Spirochaetota bacterium
CCTGGGCGCCAATTTCCAGGCCGTTTCGAATGATCTCGGGGCCAATGCTGACAACCTCGAACCGCTCGAGCAGGAAGGTCTGCCTGGTGACGGCGTCCCGTGGTTGACCGAGGCGGGTGGATGCTACCGCCGCGTACTCTCGCGCCGCCTCGTCGAGGGGAAACTCGCCGACGGGGTGCTCCAGATAATAGCGAATAAGTTGATTGAGCGAGGTTTCGTGCTCCTGCGCGAACCGGCGGGCCTTCCGCACGAGCGCGTCATCGGCGGATAGCGTGATGTTCATTGACAGATAAGACGTGCGCACGGGTTATGTGTCGATACCTGGTGCCCGGTTTTGTGTGCCGGCTACGTCAGGTGCGTGAGAAATCCTTGCTGATCGAAATGCGGATCGAAGGCGAAGGCTCGGTCGCAGCCGTTGCGCCGCATCACCTCGAAGCTAACGCAATCGGTTAGGCTCAACCGGCGTTTTCCCGTGGCAAGCAGGTAATGCAACGCCCCCGCATGAATCGTCTCCGAGACCCACTGCACCGTACAGACCGGGAGTATCTCCACCACCAGGTCTCGAACCGCCTCCATCCCCAGGCGGTGCTGCAGGAGCGCCGTGAGCTCGAGGACGACGTAGTTATGAGTGATCAGGCGAGTGTCGGCAGCAAGCAGGGCTTTCCATCGCCGGGCGGCGACCTCATGGTTTTCGTCGTCCCGGTCGAAGACCGCGTACAGAGCAGAGGTGTCGAGAAGAACGGTCACTTGCGTGCCCCGTCGGTCCGGTACGCGTCAACAAGGTGGCGATCGTGATCGGTCGAGGTATCCCCGTATCCCGATGCGTACCGTCCGCTAACTGCACCGGCCCGGGAGCGTAGTGTCTCTTCCCGTGCAGCCGACACCTTGTGCTCCGCGTAGTGGTCGACCGCACGTCGGACCACCTCCGCGATCGAGATTCCCTCGCTCCGCGCAATCGCGCGAAGGCTCTCCAACTGCCCTCTGGGAAACTGAATCTGAGAGCGCACCATCTTCCTTGTCATACCATCATCTTATATAAAGTGATGGCATGCTGTCAATTTGAACACGATCGGTGTGTAACGCTCGCGACCGACCGGTGTGTGGGGGGCGCTACTTCAACGGGTTTCGCCACCGGAGGGCGGTGAATAGGGCGAAATCGTTGTCGGCACGGCCGGTTAGAACCGGATTCGGCAGCTGTCTTCGAGGAATAATCCGGAGCCTTGTGACAGAGTCTTGAAACGCACAAATCTTGTGCTTGATGAGCAGCTTCTGGATCGTGCCAAGGCCGTTTCGGGACTCCGGACCTATTCGCAGGTAGTCAACGAGGCACTCAGCGAGTTCATCCGTCTGAAGACCTTCGCAACCATCGACCAATACGCGTCGAGCGGCGTCTGGGAGGGGGATCTGGCGGTCATGCGCGAAGACCATGATGAAACTCGTTGATACGTCCGTCTGGATTCGCCACTTCTCATCAGCCGATCCGTTCGACCTCCGCTCATTCTGCGCAGTGGAATGGCGAGTCATCTGTCTCCCGATCTACCAGGAGATACTCCAGGGAATTCGTGACGAAACGGCCTTCCGGCGCATCCGCGAGGCACTCGATGCGGCCACTATGATCGAGAGCCCCTTGCCCCGGGATCGCTATTTCGAGGCGGGGCAACTCTTTCGCGCGGCCCGCCGGCAGGGGCTAACGGTGCGGTCCTCGGTGGACTGCCTTATCGCCGCCTGCGCAATCCACCACAATCTTATAGTCCTGCATTCCGACCGCGACTTCCCGGCTCTGGCAAAGGTGTCTGTGCTGAAGCAGGAGGCGGGGTGAGAGTGTCCAGAGTCTCGGCAAGGGCGATGCGCTGTGGCGCCCGCGGATTCCGCCGCGGCGCGATCGGGTCACTCTAACTACCCATGCACAATCATAGCTCAACACGGAAGATCGACGGAAATCCGCGTGCCGGCGCTCGAACCATCTATCTCGAGACGGCCATGGATCTGCTGCGAGAGAACCTGCATGATGCGAAAGCCCAGCGTCGCGGGTTCTTGCGGGTCGCAGTCGGCCGGGAGGCCGCCACCGTTGTCTTCGACCACCAGGGTGCAACCCGCAGCGAACCGGTCGCCGCTGCCGCGGGGCGCGGTTGCGTCGGTCTCTGTCGCCTCCCTCGGCGCCAGGCTGACTCGGAGCTCTCCGCCGCCCGCATCGCCAAAGGCGTGCGAAAACCCGTTGGTTATCGCCTCGTTCGTGATGAGGCCGAGCGGTAACGCGGTGTCCACGCCGAGCCACACCTCCTCGAGCGCGGGGGTAACCCGCACGCGGCGCTCTGCGTCGTAGCGCTCCTGAAGCTGGTGGAGGAGGTGGCGCACCACCTCGGCGAAGTTCACCCTCGCCAGCGTCTGCTCAGTGTAGAGCATGTTGTGGATGAGCCCCATCACCTCGATCCGGTCGCGCGTTTTGCTGAGCGAAGCGCCCTCGTCCGCGTTCACTTCGTGGAGCTGCAGGCGAATGAGGCCGGTAATGACCGCGAGGTTGTTTCGCACCCGATGGTGGACCTCCCTCAGGAGCGTCTCCTTGTGCTCGAGGGACTCGTAGAGACGTGTCTCCGCCTCCTTGCGTCGGGTGATGTCGCGAGCAAAGGAAAAGGAGAACTCCTCGCCCTCGTAGTTGAGGTAAGTGACGGTGACCTCGACGGGGAACACTGTGCGTTCCTGGTGCGGTGCACCGTCTCGAAGGTCTTCCCAGAGAGACGGCGGGTCTCGTCGCGGTGCTCGCGCCAGCTTTCCTCGTTGAAGCTCGGATCAATGTCGAGGATCGTCATCGAGGAAAGCTCCTCGGCGGTGTAGCCGAGGTTCTCGCGGGCCGCCCGGTTGGCGTATACGATGCGGCCGTCGGGCTCGCGGATGCGAAACACCCCGATGATCGAGTTTTCTGTGGAGTAGCGAAGCAGATACAGCTCCCGCTGCGCGGCAAGCTCGTCGGTGATGTCGCGGACGATCGAAAACAGCCGGCGTTTTCCGTCCACAGGAACCGTTCCGCTGTAGACGGCGACATTACGTACCGACCCGTCGCGCAGTCGATGCCGAAACTGAAAGTACTTTTGCTCCGAGGCGCGGGCGCGTTCCATCTCCTGCTTCACCTCCGGGGGTGAGAGCAGGTTAATGTCTTGGATGGTCATCTCGCAGAGCTCCGCCGTACTCCACCCGTAGAAGTGCTCTGCTGCCGCATTGGCATCGTGAATCCGTCCGTCGTCGGGGTCAACGATGAGCATCGGGACATAGCCGTTTTCGAAGAGGCTTCGGTAGCGGGCCTCGCTTTGTGCAAGCGCCGTCTGCGTATCGTGGCGCCGCTCGAAGGTTGTCACGACCTCCACCGTGAGCAGGAAGGCAAGTGGATACAACAGGAGCACCGGTGCGGCCACGGTGGTGAGTAACTCATCGTAGAGCATCTGCGGAATGAGCAGTTGACAGAGAAGCATCGCCACGTGGACGGCAACGCCGATCGCCCACACGCGGAGCGCTTCCTCCCACCGGGAATCACGGCGGCGCAGGTACCAGCCCGCGGTGCCGAGGAGCGCCGATGTTACCACTGTCGCAACACCCGCGCCCGTGCCCGCTCCGCCGAGCCAGATGCGGAATCCTCCGGCTACGATGGCACTCAGCCCCGCCACCACAGGTCCCCCGAGGTAGCCGGCGACCGCGAGAATGACCGAACGACCGTCGTAGAACACGCCGCTTGCAAGCACCATCGGCGTAAGCATCCCGGCCACCGTAGCGGTCCCGAAGAGAAGCCCCGTGACGAGCTTGTGCCACCACCGGTAGGACATAACCCGTATCCGAAGAAGCTCGTATACGACGGCAATGGAGAGAAGGAGGGCCAAATTGTGAAGCAGTTCGAGTACCATTCGGCCCTCGCGATTGTACCTCAGAGATGCGATCGGAAAAAGAGGAGAGATTGGATCGCGGCCGGGGCGCGCGACTCCGGCGGCTACCGGCGCGGTGACCGTCGGCCCTGAAAAACGGTTACGGGTGAAACCTGTTCGCTCGGCCGAAGAGCTCTGCATACGCGGCCTCTACCTGAGCGGCTTCTTCGTCAGTGAGCGCCGAAAACTCCGCCTCTCGGCTGCGGCCCGAGAGCCGCCCGTCGTTCTGCTCCAAAAAGGAGAAAAGCAGGTGAACCATGCGGTCGGGCGTATCGGCTATCTGCTGCACTCTGGTGTTGAAGGTGTCGAAGCGCTCGAGGAAGTCAGCCTCGGCGGGAAGATGATGGTCGATCGTGCGTGCGACACACTCGTAGAGAAACTCTGCATGTGGTGTCGCATTGAAGAACCTGTAGAAGTCGCCCGTCTCGTTTTTGACGCGAACGTTGTAGTCCGAGGTTACATCCCACTCGATGCACGGTAGAAGTCGTTTCGAGTATGAGGAGAGAACGCGCTCGTAGTCGGAAATGCGCTCGAGAATCGCCGAGGACACTGGAAAGACGAACCCTTCCGGGGTGAACCCGCGAGCGGCGAGGACGTGATGGATCAGATAGCGATGAATGCGTCCGTTTCCGTCGGCGAAAGGATGCGTATAGACGAATCCGAATGCCAGAGTCGCTGCCGCCACGACCGGATCGAGGCCGCGTGAGGGGCCCCGCTCGAATTCGAGCATTCCGGATACCAGCGAGGGAATGTCTTTGGGGCGCGCGCTTATGTGTTCGGGCAGCGGCGCATGGCTTTCTCTGTCATGCTCACCGACGAAGCCACCATCGGCGCGAAAGCCCAGCTTCACGAATCGCGCATCACCTATAACCATGCGCTGAAGCCGCAGCAGCTCCTGCTCATCGAGAGGATGGCGACCGGCCTCGCCGATCGCACGGCCCCAGCGCTCTGCCCGGTCGCGTGGGGGGCGCTCTCCCTCTATGGCATAGCTCGCGCGGGAGTCTTTGAGCAGCAGGAATGCGGCGGCTCGGGGCATGACGTCTTTTGGAATGTTTCCGGCCACCTCTCGCGCCCGGTGGGCAAGATTGCGTGCGGCCAGAGCCTCCAGCCTCTCAGTGCGAAATACGAGCGGGCAGAACTCCGGCGTTCCCGGAAGGTTGTTCTTTACACGGTGTCTTTGCACCGATTGCGCGGCGACGGCGAGCTGAAGATCCGGATCCAGTACCGGTACGTACGAGCCCGTCGCGGCATCCGGAAGATCCAGGCGTCGTCCGAGAAGCCATTCATAGAGGAACCAGATGCGTCGGGCGTATCCTCCCGTGGGGGAGCTCCGGACGAGCTCCTCGATCGGCCGCGGCCCGGTTCGACCAAAAAGCCGCTTGAGCACCGCGAGGTCGAGACCCTCGTGTTTCAAGGCAAAAGTGAGATGACCGCTGAGAGAGGTCTCAGGCTTGTGACGAGGGGTGAAAATGTGCCAGCCGTCGCTCTTGGTGATACGATGCCGAGCGCCGGTGGCAAAGAGGGTGCGGGGGAATGGAACGTTGAGGTCATAGGCGTCTATGAGCGCGCAGTACCCCGCAGGGGTTGCCTCCTCGGGCAATCGCTCGTTGTGAAAAACGGTTACCGGCCCTGAAAAACGTTTATTCTGGTGCTCCGCCATGAATTTCGATTATATCATATGAAAAGCAATTACAATAAGCTAGTTTGTGTGAAAAACGATTACGACAAGCGGGGTTTGTGAAAAGGGGTCTCGAAAAGGGGCATAATGCGGCTCTCGGTCCGATAGCATTATCACTGGAACATTCATCATTGACGCTCCAGTGAAAATGCAGCATCATATTTGTCGTGATGATCTACCTCGACAACAACGGAACAACGTTCCTGCTCGACGAGGTCAAGGATCGAATCGCCAAGCTTCTCGCCGGCCCACTCGGCAATCCGGCTGCCAATTCGGCAAGCGGCGAAATAGCGGCCGGTATTCTGAGGACGGCCCGAGAGAACGTCGCGGCTCTCATCGAGGCTGACCCGAGGAACATCATCTTCACGTCATCGGGCTCCGAAGCCAATGTATCGGTCGTTCGGTCCGTGCTCAAGACGTCCGGTCGTCCGGCAGTAGTCACAAGCGAAATCGAACATGCGTCGCTGAGAGAACTATGGCCTGTCCTGCGTGCGGAGGGTTTCGAAATTCGTATTGCAAGGACGTTAAGCACAGGACAGGTGGACATCGACCATATGCTCGACTTGATTGACGAAAGCGTGGGGCTCGTTTCTCTGCAAGCGGTGAATAACGAGACGGGCGTGATCCAACCATACGAGATCGCGGGCGAGACAGCACATCGAGTAGGTGCGCGATTCCACACCGACGCAGCTCAAGCAGTCGGCAAGACGGACTTCTCGGTGTCGGGGATCCCCGCTGACTACGTCACGTTTACCGGGCACAAGTTCCACGCCCCTTCAGGTGTCGGCGCGGTCTATTCGCGCGAGGGATGGGAAACGTTCGCGCCTCTCGTACAAGGTGGCAGTCAGGAGTTCGGCGCGAGGGGTGGGACCCACAATCTCCTCGGTATAGCGGCACTCGGTGAGGCGGCGCGTGCACGAAAAGCGACTTTCGGTGAAGCAACAGCGCGAATGAGGCAGTTACGTAATATGTTCGAGGAAACCGTCCTCGAAAATGTCGACTTCGCGAAGGTAAACGGCGTGGCGGAGCGAGCATGCAACACGGTGAATCTTCTATTCGAGGGGATCGATGGGAAGGCGCTCTTTGCTCAGTTGCAAGACAGTGGGATCGAGTGTTCGCAAAGCTCGGCGTGCACGGCGCAGTACCCGGAGCCGTCGAAAGTCTTACGTGCGATGGGACTCGACTATCATCAGGCGTTTTCGTCGATCCGCTTCAGCTTCTCGGTGTTGAACGACGAGCATGATGCGAACGAGGCCGCGCGCGTCGTTTCGGAGAAGGCGCATCAGATACGATCCGTGCTCGGAGGTGTGTGGTAGATGAGGTACGGTGGTCATCAAACCTTCCCCGTGCGTGAAGGATGGCTGAACAAGGCGCTCGAGCTTCTCAGTTCGGAACCCGAGGCGTTTGCAGGCGGAGAGCTGGCAGATGCTCTCGGCGTCGGTGCCAATATGGCCAAGTCGATCGAGCACTGGATCGTTGCGACCGGGCTGGCCACGAAGCGTTCCACGAAAGAGGTGCATAGCTCGGGGGTGAAGTACGATCCCACGTGGCTCGGTGACCTGATCTGGAAGCATGACCCATACTTTACGCTCGAGGAAACATGGTGGGTGCTCCACATAAACGTGGTACGTAATCCGACCAATGCAACGACGTGGAACTGGTTCTTCAACGAGTTCCCTGAGTACCGCTTCGACAAGACACAGCTTGTGAGCCGCCTGGTGCAACGAGAACGCCAACTCGTTTCGAAGCCGGCATCGCAGAACACCATCGAGCGTGATGTCACATGTTTTCTCAATACGTACGCACAGCCTGTGCCACGTGAGAAGAAGGATCCGGAGGAGGATCTCGGCAGCCCGTTTCAGGAGTTGCGTATCATGAGCGCCTTGAAGAGCTCCGGCACGTTCGAGCTTCACAGGCGAGCGCGGGTGATTGCCCCTGAGGTCTTGGTGTACTCGATGCTGCCGCTCGTCCAGGAGGAGGCCGAACACATCGACTTCTCGTTCTCTTGGCTTACCAAGCAGCGATCCGGGCCGCTGCAAACCCTGGCGCTCACAACGGAGTCGCTTTTCGAACAGGTCATGGGGCTCGAAATCGAAGGCGAGGGCCTGAGCTTCGAAGTGCGCGGCCTGGCCGGTGACCGGCAGATCACTTTCAGGCGTCCCACTCCCGAGGCTCTTCTCGATGCCATGTACAAGAGGTTGAACTGAGATGTCGTCTACCGCAATCGGACCACGAACCGACGAAACACTCCTGACGAGCGATCAGATCCTTCGCTCGGTGAATATCGTCTTCGACGCCGACTACCCGGAGCGGATCGCTCATTTCTTTCCGACCACGAAGACCATCGATTTGCTGCGACGTCTTCTAACGGAGGATAATTCGGCCGGCCGGTTCGTCGTTGCTCCGTACGGTTCCGGGAAGTCCCTCCTCGCATCGTTCTACCAGCAGGTCGTGGAAAACCGGCCGGCTGCCATGGATGTTCTTCGGCCCGTCGTACAGCGAATTCGGCAGATCGATGAAGATCTGTATCGGCGGATCGACGACCGGACCGGATCCGACAACATGATACGCATGAGCGGGCTGGTCATACCGCTCAGCGGATACGTTTCGCACCTCCCGGCCGCACTGCATCAGGGTGTCGTTCGGGCGCTGGACCGTATCGGTGAGACCGATATCGCCGCCGAGCTCGAGGCGCTGGATGTGTACACGATGGATGACATCATCGGCCTCTTTACGACCGTAAGGGAGAAATACGGCGGCTCGCGCTTTGATCACCTCGATATTCTTTGGGACGAGTTCGGTCGTCATCTCGAGGAGATTGTTGTTCGCGGCGAGGCACACCGCCTGAACGAGCTGCAACTGCTTTCGGAGTTTGCGGTTCGCTCTCGGCGCTTCACGATGCAGCTGGTTCTGTTTTTGCATCAGAGCCTCATGCGTTATGCCTCAAACGTACCGCAATCCGTCATCCACGAGTGGAAGAAGATCGAAGGACGCTTCGAGACGCAGCAGTTCGTTGATGACAGCAAGGAAGTGATCTCCCTTGCTGCGCGTGTGATCGGCACCAGGTTCCCCGATCAGACACCGCCCGCCGGATTCATCGAGCAAGAGATGAAACGGCTGGGGGATGTTGGGCTTTTTCGGAAGTTTACCGCGGAAGAGCTGGAGGCCATCATTACATCGGCCTGGCCGCTGTTGCCAGCGGCTCTGTATGTCCTGCCGCGGATTTCCGCGCGGGTGGCACAGAACGAGCGAACGCTGTTTTCGTTTGTCTTTGATATAGCTGGAAATGGCATCGTCACGCCCGCGGATGTGTTCGACTACTTCTCCGATCTTATGCGATCCGACGCGAGCTTCGGGGGAACGTACCACCACTGGCTGGAAACGCAGAGCGCACTATCCAACGCAGAGAGCGACCTCGAAGAGCGGATCATCAAGTCACTGAGTCTGCTTGCACTCGGGCTGTCCGGGGAGCGCACGAGGGTTAGCCGTAATCTGCTCCGTGCGGCAAGCGAGACTATTGGTGATCAGAACGAGGTGCGCATTGCGGTTGATCAGCTGATTTCGCGCAAGCTGCTGCTGCATCGCAAGAATGCCGACACGGTGCTGCTGTGGCATGCGACTGACGTCGATCTACGCGGAAAGCTCGAGTCGGAGAAGACCCGGCTGTTCAATAGCTTCGATCTTCTGAGCTACCTCAACGAGTTCCTTCCGCCCGAGGATTGGCGGCCCGTGGAGTACAACTCCGAGAAGCGGATGTTTCGCTTCTTTGCCGGAATGTACGTTTCGGCCGACGAGCTTGCCGGTGCGCCATGGTTGGAATCGGGCTGGGAGGAGATTTGTGTTGGTGCCGACGGTGTGGTGTGGTATGTCATTCCTGAATCCGAGGACGATATCGAGCGGGTCCAGAACGTGCTCACTGTGCACGAAACCGATCCGCGCATCGTTGCACTCCTGCCAGGGAGTACTGAAGGTATGTTCGAGACCGCGCTCGAGGCGGCCTCTATTCAGCGCTTGCTGAAAGACACCTCACTTGCTGCCGAGGATCCCCTGGTCGTTCCCGAGCTTCAACAGATGCTCGACGATACGCAGGCCTACCTCATGCGGGTTCTCGACAAGATGTATTCGCCGTCCCCCGAAGGACCGTATGTCCTCAGCGAAGGCCGGGTCACGAGCATCGAGTCTCGGCGTGAGTTCAGACGGTTCCTTTCGGATCAGATGAGGAAGGTATTTCCCCGCACTCCGGTTCTCAACAATGAGCTCATCAACAAGATGGCGCCGAGTCGGGTCATTGCGAATGCGCGCAAGAAGCTCACCCTCGGTATTCTCGACCGATACGGTACCGCGGATCTCGGGCTCGAAGGGAATCGCCCGGATCGATCGATGTTCGCTACCCTGCTGCTCCGTACCGGGTTGTATTTCGAGGACACAGACGGACGATGGCGCTTCGCGCACCCGAACGAGCTCACTGATCCACACCTTCATGAGATGTGGAGCATTGTCGAGAACTTCTTCTCTCGGCAGGATGCTACACCCCGAACCTTCGCTGAGCTTTTCGACGAGTTGCAGAGGCCGCCGGTTGGCCTGAGGTCCGGGGTGCTGCCCATTCTCCTTGCGGCAGGGTTTCGGGCGTTTCCCTCCGCCGTGACCGTCACGGATCCGGAGGGCAATTACATACCTGACATCAAACCGACGACGATCGAAGAAATCGCGGCAGATCCTGCTCACTATGCGATCGCGACGGTGCCCCTCGACGATGAAACGCGAGCGTACCTTTCAGCCCTCGAAACGGTCTTCGTGGACGATGAGGCGGCGTCGCCGGTTGAAACCGATCCGCTGCGACGGTGCTACGACGCGCTTGAGGCGTGGAAAGCACGGTTGCCGCGAGCGTCGCTCATGTCTCGCAAGTTCCCCAAGCCGGTTCAGGTGTTTCAGAAACTGATTACCAACTCCCGCGACCCCGCAACACTATTTCTGAAGCAACTGTTCTCCTCGTACGGTCTCGAGCGAAGTGACTGGCGGAAGCTCGTGGCTCACGTTGTCGAGTGGAAGCGCGAACTCGAGGCGGTTGTCGAGCATTACTACGAGTCGGCAAGTAGATCGATCCTCGCCGCCCTACAGTTCACCGGAAGCTCCTCGATTCGAGAAGCCGGCAGCGAGTGGGTGAAGCTGCTCCCGGAAGGTATCGAGGAGCGCCTTCGCGACGGCGTCTCGAAGGCAGTGGTGCAGCGCTTTCGCATGCCCTATGAGAACGACGAGGCTGTAATCGATTCCCTCGCGAGCTTGCTTATTGGAAAGCGTATCCACAACTGGGACGACAGCACCGTCTCGATGTTCGATCGCGAGTTCCGAAACGCTATTCGCGGCATCGAGGATGAAGCCCTCGGCACAGACCACGGCGAGAACGATGAGAACAGCGTAGCGCAAGGACTGATCGTGGCACGCATTCGCAGCCTCTATGAGCGGCTGCGGGACGTGACCGATCCCTCAGAAGCCCGCAAGTTACTACAAGACATCGCAAAGGAGGAGTAACATGGCGACTTTGCAGGAAGCATTGGAGACCATTGACGACAGCAGCGTTCGACATATTGTTCCAGTTTCCGGCGGAAAGGATTCCGCTGCGCTGTCGATCTATATGCGACAGGAGTATCCGCAGATTCCCGTCGAGTACGTCTTTTCTGATACGCAGTCCGAGCTGCCTGAGACCTACGAATTCTTGGAGAAGCTCGAAGCGTTGCTGGGAAAGAGCATCCATCGCATCAATGCGCTGGACTATATGAAGGTGCAGCGCAAGCCCGGCCGCAACGTTTTCGACTTCTTCCTCGAAGAGCTCTACAGTGGCTTTCTCCCGAGCCCGCACGCTCGCTGGTGCACGATCAACATGAAGATCAAGCCCTTTGAAGCATACGTCGGCAACAGCACTGCCTACAGCTACATCGGGATCCGAGGCGATGAGGACCGGGAGGGTTACACTCCGAACAAGAAACCGCCCAAGATCTCCGAGAAACAGAACATTATTCCCGTCTATCCGTTCAAAGACGACGGCAAGACATACCAGGATATCAAAGAGCTCCTCGAGAGCTCTGGACTCGGCCTTCCGGATTACTACCAGTGGCGCTCACGCTCCGGCTGCTACT
>JAAAOR010000017.1 GCA_009908735.1 Spirochaetota bacterium
ACTGGGAGGCAAGATGACGAGGCCCGCGCTCCTTGAGTCTGCGAGCTCGGTGACCGACACGGTCGGCGGCGCGCTCTACGGCTCGGGGGATAGCCCCATAAAGGCAGTAACCATTGACTCTCGTGAGTGCACAAAGGGCAGTCTGTTCGTCGCTCTACCCGGCGAGCATACCGACGGGCACGCATTCGTCGAGGATGCGCTCCGCGCCGGGGCTGCGATGGCGATGGTGCGCAGTAGTTATGTCTCGGAGAATTACGGGTTACTCGACTCTCTCCTCGCCGAAACCGGTGGAGCCCTGTGCGTGGTTCGGGATCCACTGTCGGCCCTTCAGCGATTCTCGCGCGAGCGGCTCAGGGCATTCCCCGATCTCACTCGGGTTGCGGTAACCGGCAGCAATGGAAAGACCACCACCAAGGAGCTTATCGCCTCGGTGCTCTCGCGCAAGGCGCCCACGTTCAAGACGCGCGGCAATTACAACTCGGAGATCGGCGTGCCGCTGTCCATCCTCGAGGTTTCCGACACACATGAGTTCGGCGTCTTCGAGTGTGCCATGAACCATGTCGGGGAGATGGAAGTGCTTGCCGATATTGTCAGGCCGGAGCTCGCGGTCATTACGAACATTGGTACCGCTCATATCGGGCTGGTCGGCTCACAGGAGGGGATCGCGCGTGAGAAGCGCAAGATCTTCTCACAATTCGATGGTAAACAGACAGCTGTCCTCTACGAGGCCGACGCATTCAGACCTATGCTCGAGGACGGCCTCGCGGGTTCGGCTCTGCTCTTCGGGCCGGAGACGACTCCCGATTTCGAGGGGGCGCAGTCCCTCGGTATAGACGGCATGCTCCTGCGGTGGCGCGGTCGTGATATCCGCCTCCCGTTGCCCGGGCGCCACAACGTGTTGAACGCGCTTGCCGCCATACGGGTCGGACTGCACTTCGGGTGCACGGATGAGGAAATTCAAACCGGTCTCGAGTCGGTGCGCCCGGAGTTCGGTCGCGGCGAGATCTACCGCGGGGCGGTCACCGTAATTCAGGACTCCTACAACGCGAACGCCGACTCGATGAGCGAGGCTATACGTCTGCTCGACGATACGCCTCACGAGGGGGGCGGAAAAACACTGGTCCTCGGCGCGATGTACGAGCTCGGCCGCTTCGCCGACAAGTATCATCAACGGGTTGCCAAGGAGGCCGCATCGTCGGGCGCCGACCTCATTATCTTGTACGGGCCGGAGTTTGCCGTTGCCGCAGAGGAGTTTGGGGACGACCGGCGTATTCGACGCGTCGACAGCTTCGACGAGCTTTCCCGCCTCGTTGCGGACGCTGTACAGCCGGGAGATCTCGTTTTGCTAAAGGGTAGTCGTGGAACGCGGCTGGAGCGGTTGCTACCGCTTCTCACCGAGGGGAGAGACTAGCCCATGTTGCCGGAGTTTCTGTATCCGCTGGTGCGCTACTTCACTCCCTTCAACGTGTTCCAGTACATCACCTTTCGCGCCGCCTATGCGGCGATCACCTCGCTCCTGATCTGTTTCATTTTCGGCCCGGCGATCATCCGCTTTCTCCAACGGCAGGAAGCGGGGGAGTCCATCCGCGCGGACGGACCGGAGAGTCATTCGGTGAAGGCCGGCACGCCGACAATGGGCGGGCTCATGATGATCCTGGCAATCGTCGTTTCGTCAATCCTGTGGATGGATATTTCCACGGTGTATACCTGGGTTGCGCTGCTGTCGGTTGTGGGGTTTGGCCTGCTCGGATTCGTTGACGACTGGCTGAAAACCTACCGCAAGCAGTCGGGCGGCATGGAAGCCTCGGTGAAGTTCATCGGGCAGATTGTCCTCGCCCTCACGGTGAGCCTGTTTCTTTACCTTCACGGGACCGAGTACGCAACGCTTCTCTACATTCCCTTCATCAAGCAGCCGGTGCTGGACCTCGGCGCGCTCTACATTCCTTTCGGTGTTTTGCTGCTCGTGGGCACCACTAACGCGGTTAACCTCACCGACGGTCTGGACGGCCTCGCCTCGGGGCTGGTGATTCTCGTAGGGCTAACCTTTACCGCCCTCTCGTACTTGGCCGGTCGCGTGGACTTCGCGGAGTATCTGCAGATTCCCTTCCTTGCGGGCGCCGGCGAGCTTTCGGTCTTTGCTCTGGCGCTGGTTGGCGCCTGCGTAGGCTTCCTGTGGTTCAACGGACACCCGGCGGAGATCATGATGGGTGACACCGGAAGTTTGTCCCTCGGCGGGGCAATCGGTGTAATGGCGATGATGCTCAAAAAGGAGATCCTGCTCATCGTCGTCGGTGGTGTCTTCGTTCTCGAGGCCGCCTCCGTGATCATTCAAGTCATCTCCTACAAGACGCGGGGAAAGCGTGTGTTCAAGATGGCGCCCCTACATCATCACTTCGAGCTCATCGGATGGGCGGAGTCGAAAGTCGTACTCCGTCTCTGGATCCTCGGCGGGTTGTTCGCAATCCTGAGTCTCTCGACACTGAAGTTGCGATGAATAGATTCTCGGTAGAGCGCATAGAAACGAGGCAGTCCATGGACCTGGTTCTGTTGGCGGCACTCGTGCTGCTGGTGACGGTCGGCGTTTCCATGCTCTTTTCCTCGTCGTACTTCCGCGCCGACAATCTCTTTGGCGACCCGCTCTACTTCTTTCGTCGGCAGACGTTGTGGGTCCTGCTCGGTTCGGCGGCGGCCATCATCGCGTCGCGCATCAACCTGGCCCTCGTGCAGAAGCGCATGCCGGTGATTCTCCTGGTGAGCCTTATTCTGATGCTGCTTACCCTGGTTCCGGGAGTTGGTACGGAGTTCCTCGGGGCGCGCAGGTGGATCTTTCTCTTCGGTTACTCCTTCCAGCCCTCCGAGCTTGCAAAGCTTACAGTCGTTCTCTATCTGGCTTTCATTCTCAGCCGGAAGCAGGACCAGATGGACGACCCGGTCAACGCAATTCTCCCGCCCATCATCGTGGTGGCCGTGTTTGCAACACTCATCTACGTGCAGAATGATTTTTCTACGGCGTTCTTCGTGGTCTTCGTGGCCCTCGGGATGTTTTTCGTGGCCAGCGTACCCCTGCGTTATTTCATCGGCCTTGGCGTGATGACGTTGCCCCTCGGCGTCATCCTTCTTCTCAGCCGTGAGCATCGAGTCAAGCGCCTGTTATCCTTCATCGAGCCAGGATGGGATCCGAGCGGGACGGGGTATCAGGTGTTTGCTTCCGTTACGGCCCTGCGTGGCGGGGGGCTTTGGGGCGAAGGCATCGGTCAGAGTGCCCAGAAGACTGGAAGGCTCCCCGAGGCGCATTCGGATTTCGTCTTTGCCGTGGTAGGAGAGGAAATCGGCTTTGCGGGGGTGGTATTGGTGTTTGCCCTGTTTTGCATGTTGGCCTACAGGGGCTTTCTCATTGCCTACGAGTCGAACGACCGCTTCGTGTCGCTTCTAGCATTCGGGCTCACTTCCACCGTATTTCTGCAGGCTCTGCTAAACCTCGCGGTGGTCTCCGGGCTTGTTCCGGCGACCGGTGTGCCGCTTCCGTTCTTCTCGTCGGGCGGCTCGTCGGTGTTCATGACCCTCGTCATGTGCGGCCTCCTGCTGAATATATCGCGATTTGCCGATCGGACGGGGGGAATGGACCGTGGCTGATATCGTACTGGAGCGAGGGGCTGCCGGGCGCACGCACGGCAAGACCGCAGGCGGAGCGCGAAAGCGCGGCAGGACCGCCGACCGCGGGGCACGTCGTTCGCGTGCGGGTGTCCGCAACGCCGGTGGTCGCACAGCCGGTGGGCGGGAATCAGGCGCTCTCGATCGCACCAGTCGCAGACTCATGTTGCTTATCGCCGTCCTCGCGCTTGCCCTCATCGGCGAGCTGACGTTCCACTTCGTGATTGCGCCCGAGCTGAGCATCACGGAGATTTCGGTGGAGAGCGAGGTTGCCTTTGCCGACGAGGAGCTTCTCCGCGTTGCAGGCCTTGGGCAGGCTCCCGCCTACTTTGCCGTCGATGCCGCCGAGGTGGCACGTAATCTCGAGACCTATCCCTCCGTGCAAGCCGCCTCAGTGGAGAAGGTGTTTCCAAACCGCCTCGAAATTAGTATTACGGGGCGAAAGCCGCTCCTCGTGACCCTTGCCGCGAGTGAGAGCGGGAGCGTTCCGGTCGCGGTCGACGGCGAAGGTGTGGTCTTCGAGATCGGCGGCAATCTTGCAGACGTCGATCTGCCTCTCGTCTCCGGAATCCGCTTCGAAGGGTTTTCTCCGGGGGTACAACTGCCGGCGATGCTTCATGAGTTTCTTTCCGACATCCGGCAGCTGAGGATGGAGCATCCACTGCTCTTTGAGCAGATTTCGGAGTACCGCATCGTTCGTACCGGCGAGCACAGCTTCGACGTGCTGCTCTACACGGTAAGCTATCGCACGCCGGTACGTATTGGAAGTGAGGTGGACGGAGCCCTCTGCAAGTATATTATAATGGTTCTTGACGCGCTGGACCGTGATGGACGACTGGCGGAGATAGAAGAGCTTGACTTTCGCACGGGACAGATCGTGTATCGCACGAAGGAGGGGTGAGCGTGCAACCCAGTGACGTTCTCGTCGGGCTCGACATCGGCACCACCAAGGTGTCGGCCGTCATCGGAGAGTACGACGAGAACGACCGTCTCCAGATCATCGGTGTCGGAACGGCGCCCTCGACCGGGTTGCGCCGGGGAGTTGTGGTAAACATCGAAGCCACGCTCAAGTCGGTGGACGCCGCCGTGGAGGCGGCCGAGCAGATGGCCGGGCGTGAGGTGCAGAACGTCGTCACCGGGATCGCGGGTGGTCACATCGAGGGGCTAAACTCTCGCGGCGTCGTGGCCGTCACCGGCCGGGGCCGCGAGATTACGCAGGCCGACGTGGACCGGGTCATAGATGCGGCCAAGGCCGTCGTGATACCCATGGACCGGGAGGTCATCCATGTCATCCCCCAGGAGTACATTGTAGATGAGCAGGGCGGCGTCAAGAATCCACTCGACATGATCGCGGTCCGGCTCGAGGCGGAGGTTCACATCATAACCGGCTCGGTTACCTCTGCCCAGAACCTGGTGAAGTGCGTAAATCGGGCGGGGTTCAAGGTAGAGTCTATCGTGCTCGAGTCACTGGCTTCGAGCCGAGCCGTTCTGACCCGCGAGGAACAGGAGCTCGGGGTGCTTCTCATCGACCTCGGCGGCGGAACGACCGATATGCTCGTGCACATCGACGGTGCGCCGTACTACACGAGCGTGCTGCCGGTCGGCGGTGCGCAGGTGACGAACGACCTCTCAATCATGCTTAAAACGCCCATGGAAGCGGCCGAGCGCATCAAACGCGAAGCGGGCTGCTGCTATGCACCGATGGTCGAGGAGCGCGATCCGGTCATTATCCCGGGCGTTGGTGGTCGCCCGCCGCTTCAGGCAAAGCGAAGCGACATAGCAAATATCATCCAGCCTCGCATGGCGGAGATCCTGACCATGGTGCGGGATAAGGTCGAAAAGAAGGGATACCTCAAGCGGCTCTTTGGTGGCGTCGTTCTCACCGGCGGCGGCGCGCTTATGCCCGGCGCCGTGGAGCTTGCTCAGGAGGTGTTCCACACCGCAGCGCGCGTGGGCATGCCCGGCAATTACCACGGGGTCGCAGACATCTACCGAAGCCCCGAGTACTCGACGGCGGTGGGGCTGGCTCTCTTTGCCGAGGAGGCGCTGGGACACGAAGGTAACGACGCGTCGGTGAAGCCAAAATCCGGAGGAATGCTCACGGGATTGCGGACCTGGCTCCGCAATTTCTTTGAATAGCATCTATCTAATAGAGACTGCTTCATACACTGGGAGGGGATATGAAGTTCGAAATCGTTGAAGACAACGCGAACCTGGACGAGAACTTCGGGAGCCATACGGTCATCAAAGTCATCGGTGTCGGAGGCGGCGGATCGAACGCCGTAAACCGCATGATTGCCTACGGCCTCGAAAGTGTCGAGTTCATCGCGGTAAATACGGATCTGCAGGCCCTGCAGATGTCGCACGCAGAAACGCGGCTGCCGCTCGGCTCGAAGCTGACCGGCGGACTCGGCGCGGGCGGAATGCCCGAGACGGGTGAGAAGGCGGCTCTCGAGGATCAGGAAGAGATCCAGAACGTCATCCGCGGGGCCGACATGGTGTTCATCACCGCCGGTATGGGCGGTGGCACCGGAACCGGCGCGGCGCCGGTCATCGCCCGCCTCGCGCGGGAGCTATCCATCCTCACGGTGGGCGTGGTCACCAAGCCCTTCAACTTCGAGGGCAAGCGTAAGGCTCGACTTGCCGAGGAGGGGATCGAACGTCTGCGTGAGGACGTAGACACCCTCATAACAATACCGAACCAGCATCTCCTCAACATTGTCGAGCGCAGGACTCCCATCAAGGAAGCCTTTTTGCTTGCCGACGACGTGCTGCGTCAGGGCGTGCAGGGAATCAGTGATCTCATCACCAAACCCGGCGAGATCAACATTGACTTTGCGGATGTGAAGACCATCATGAACGGCCGCGGTGACGCCCTGATGGGCATCGGTACCGGAAACGGTGAGAACCGGGCGGTGGATGCGGCAACCAACGCCATCAACAATCCGCTCCTCGAGGATGCCCGCATCGAGGGTGCCAAGGGAATCCTCGTGAACGTCACCGGTGGATCGGATTTCTCGTTGACCGAGTACGAGGAGGTCCTCAACATCATCACGGCCAATGCCGATGACGACGCATTCGTAATCGCCGGCAGCGCGATGGACGAGCTCATGGAGGACGAGGTGAAGGTCTCGGTGATAGCGACCGGCTTCAACAACGAGGATCGAAACAAAAAGCCGTCCTCCGAGGCTCGCGAGCGACAGAGCCAGGAATTCATCTCCCTCGACGAGTGGGTACAGATGACAAGCGGTCGAGGCGACGAGGACCAACGGGATCTCTTCGGCGAGGAGCCTTCGTTCTCCGAGGAGTTCGGCATCCCGGCCGTGCTGCGACACCGCAGGAAGTCAAACCGAGAGGGGTAATGACGGTGGACGGCATCTCCCGAGCGGACCTTCGCCGGCGCTTCGAGGACTATCTCATGGTCGAGCTGCGCCTCTCGCCACGTACGGTGGAAACCTACGTGCGTGAAGGGGGCCTGTACATCGACTACCTCGAAGAGCAGGAGACGGAGGCGGCGACACAACAATCGGTGGACCTCATCCGCTACTTGGTCCATCGCCAGACGAGCGAGAACGGGATAGAGCAGCGCACCATCGCCAAGGTGCTGTCGGCGCTGCGATCGTTCTTCCAGTTTCTCGTGCTCGAAGGGCTGCGGAACGACAATCCGGCGCTCTCGGTCGACATGCCTAAGACCGTACAGCGCGCGCCCGGCGTGCTCACTGTCGAGGAGGTCGAGTCGCTGCTTGGTCACATAGACGTCGATAAGCCGCACGGTCTTCGCGATCGTGCCCTGTTCGAGCTTATCTACTCCTGCGGGTTGCGGATTTCCGAGGCAGTGGAGCTTACCCTCGACCGGCTCTATCTCGACGAGGGAATCATCCGGGTGCGAGGCAAGGGCGACCGTGAGCGGTTCGTTCCGGTGGGCGGAGAGGCGGTTGCCTGGCTGGAACGCTACCTCGAGTACGGCCGCGACGAGCTTGCCAGGCCGGGACGGCGGACGAGCTATCTTTTCCTGAACCACCGTGGCGATGGTCTCTCACGGAAGGGGATGTGGAAGCGCTTCCACGAGCTCTGCCGACGCGCCGGAGTTGATGCAAAGGTGCACACACTGCGTCATTCCTACGCGACTCATCTGCTCGAAGGCGGTGCCGACCTTCGCGCCGTACAGGAGCTGCTCGGACATTCCGACATCTCCACCACCCAGATCTACACGCACATCGAGACGACCAGCTTGAAGTCGTATCACCGTGCGTATCATCCGAGGGGGTAAGGGCGTGAGGACGCGGCGCACAAAAACGGTAATCGCGATGCCCGCGGTGATTCTCGTGGCCCTCATCACGGTGTTGGTACTCGCCGGCTGCGATCAGGGGCGATCAGATACGCTCGAGGATCTCGCAGAGATGGAACCCGGTGATGGACCGGTGAGCGAGGAGCGTATCGCCGAGCTCAGACGGCAGATCGAAACTTATCGTGAAATCGTTGACGAAAAAGTGCAAGCAACAGGCCAATTGGGCGTGTATTACAAGATGCTGGCCCGTGCTTACATTAACCGACGGATGTACGGACCCGCGTTGGACGCGCTGGAGGAGGCCATCCGAATCGAGACCGTCAATCCGGTCGTTTTCTACCGCGCAGGGGTCGCGGCCGGGCAATTGGGAAACGCCGCCGGCAGCGAAAGTGAGGCAATGAGGCAGTTCGACACCGCCGAGCGCTACTACGTGCGGGCCATCGAACTCGACGCGGAGTACGTGGATGCGCTCTATGGACTCGCAGTGCTCTACACCTTCGAGTTCGATCGTCCGGAAGCGGCGTTGGACCTCCTCGAGCGGGCGACGACGGTAGCGCCGGGGCGGGCGCGCCCCTTCATGCTGAAGGGCAGGGTGCTCCTGGCTCTTGAACGTCCCGACGCGGCGGCCCAAGCCTACGGAAACGCGGCAGAGACCGCCGACTCGGAGGAGATCCGAGATGCGGCGCTCGAAAACCGTCGCCGCATTCTCGGCAACTAGATGCAGGAGAGGCAGAGGAGTGATAGTGGATACGGAACGAGCACTTGCAATCAGCCACCTTACCTTTCTTCGCGGTCAGGAGAAGCAGGTCCTGTATCGGTCGCTGCCGTCTCTCCACGCGCTGTTGCGGCTTTCACGTGACGACATCGGCGATATCGTCGGGCGGCGCCTGAAAACGCGTGGCTGGGATCCGCCGCGTCTTGGACCGCGCGTAGCTCGCGACGCCGCCTTCCTTGATCAGCGCCGGGTGTCGCTGTTGATGTTCGGGGAACCGGCATATCCCCCGTGGCTCGCAGAGATATACGATCCGCCGTTTTTGCTCTTTGTCGCGGGGAATCCCATTCCGAGCACCGAGACAATGATTGCGGTGGTAGGGACCCGTAACCCTAGCCATGAGGGTCGTACCGCCGCCCACACCATCGGGCGGCAGGCCGCCGAGGCCGGCGTGCCGCTCGTCTCCGGTCTTGCCCGGGGGGTCGACACCGCCGCCCACCGGGGAGCCGTCGAGGGACGCGGAAAGACCCTCGCCGTTCTCGGCTGCGGCATCGATATCATCTATCCCGCACAGAATCGCGTACTCGGCCGGGAGATTGTCGAGCACGGCGGCTCGATAATCAGCGAATATCCGCCGGGAACCCCGCCACGGCAGTTCAATTTCCCCGAGCGGAACCGCATAATCAGCGGCCTCTCTCGCGGTACCGTTGTGGTGGAGGCGCCCGAGCGCTCCGGTGCCCTCATCACCGCCGACCACGCCCTCGATCAGGGCCGCGACCTCTTTGTGCACCGCGTGGCCGACACGAGCCCGCGAGGCGCGGGTGCCCGCGGCCTGCTCGCCGACGGCGCCTGCGGCGTCACAGGCCTAGACGATGTAGTGCAAGAGTGGGGGCTGGTCGCCAAGGGTAGGACGGGCGGCACGCATGCGGCAAGCGGCGTTCGTGCGGCAGGGGGCGCCCGTTCGCCGGCCGCGGACGCCGCCACAGCGGGGCGCGCCGGCACCGTCGGCATCCAACTGGCATTCGAGCTCGAGGCGGAGCTCACGGGAGACAACCATGGCTGAGCTGAAACAACACTGGTCGGAGCGAGCCGAAGATTACCTGGCATATCTTGATAGCGTGCGCAACCTCACCGGTTCGACGGTGGGCGCATACCGTCGTGATATTGGCGACTTTCTTTCCTGGGTGTGGAATAACCAGGACGAGGACGACGACATCGACCGCGACACCGTGCGTGCTTACGTCGCACATTTAACCCGCGAGGGGTTCTCCCGTGCGAGCATTAATCGCATGCTCTCGGCGCTGAAGGGGTTCTTCCGGTTTCTGGTCAAGCACAACCTCATCGAAACGTCTCCCGCGGCCGAGATCCGAAGCCTCAAGGGTTCGGGAGATCTCCCGGGGTTTCTCTTCGACGAAGAGGTCGACAACCTCTTGGAGATTGTCGGCGAGGATTACAAGAGCCTACGTGACCGGGCGATGTTCGAGATCCTCTACTCCACCGGTTGCCGACTGGCAGAGCTCACCGCGGCCGAGCTGGGCGATGTTGAGCTCGCCCGCGGACGAATGCTCGTGCACGGAAAGGGACGCAAGGATCGGCTGGTGTTCCTCGGCAATCGGGCCGTCCGGGCCCTGCTGGCGTACCTTCCCGAGCGTGAGGCACTGCTGCAGCGTCGTGGGATGGGCGAGCTACAGGCGCTCTTTCTCAACGCTCAGGGACGCCGTTTGACAGGTCGGGGCGTAGCGTTGATACTGGAAAAACGCATTCAGGAGGCCGGCATCAGAAAGCACGCCTCTCCGCATACGCTGCGGCACACCTTCGCCACCCATCTTCTGGAGCGTGGCGCCGATATCCGGGTCGTTCAGGAGCTTCTCGGGCACGCGAAGCTTTCCACCACGCAGGTGTACACCCATCTCGGTCTGGGGCGGCTGAAACAAATCTACGCTGAGGCGCACCCGCACGGGGCGATGTCCGCTGCGGGCGACACGAGGAATACGCACGATGAACGGAAATAGCAGCAGTCGGGACGACGGGATGCACGCAACCACGGTCATAGCCGTGCAGCGCGACGGCAAGCTCGCAGTCGCCGGTGACGGACAAGTGACGATGGGCGAGACGGTAATGAAGGGGAGCGCCCGTAAAGTACGCACGATTTACGAGGGCAAGATAGTCGTGGGCTTCGCCGGCGCAACCGCCGACGCATTTACGCTCTTCGAGCGCTTCGAGGCAAAGATAAAGGAGTTCAGTGGTGACCTCACCCGCGCGGCGGTGGAGCTCGCCAAAGAGTGGCGAACCGACCGCATGTTGCGCCGGCTTGAGGCGCTGCTGCTGGTTGGCGACCGTGAGCGAATACTGCTTATCTCCGGTAACGGCGACGTGATCGAACCCGACGAGGGTGCGATCGCCATCGGCTCCGGCGGTCAGTACGCCTATGCCGCGGCACTTGCGCTTCTCGGCAACTCGGACCTGGACGCCGCCGGAATTGCTCGGCGCTCGATGGAGATTGCCGCGGGAATCTGCATCTACACCAACGACAACATCGTGCTGGAGGAATTGTCATGACACGGGACCTGCACGAGCTGACCCCTGCTGAAATCGTACTTGAGCTCGATAAGTTCATCATCGGGCAGGAAAAGGCCAAAAAGGCGGTCGCGATCGCCCTGAGAAATCGCGTCAGGCGGCAGCGTCTGCCCGAGGAGCTGAAGGACGAGGTTGCCCCGAAGAACATCATCATGATCGGCCCGACTGGTGTCGGAAAGACGGAGATCGCTCGCCGACTTTCGAAGCTCACCGGGGCGCCCTTTATCAAGGTGGAGGCGACGAAGTATACCGAGGTCGGCTATGTAGGCCGCGACGTGGAATCGATGATCCGCGATCTTACCGCGAACGCCGTATCAATC
>JAAAOR010000153.1 GCA_009908735.1 Spirochaetota bacterium
CGGGCAAGCTCGTAGAGGTGATCGTAGTACTCGAGGTAGGGGTGTAGCGCCGGCGAGGCGAGGAGCCGATAGCGATACCCGAAGCGGTACCACAGATCCGAAACGATATCGGAGATGGGCTCCTCGTCGACACGGTCGCTTACCTCGGCGTAGAGCTCGACACCGAGACGGTATTTCGCCGCGTCCTCATCGGAGAGCTCGCCGGCCATCGTCCCGACGAAGGGCCCGCCCCCGCCAAGCAAGAGCCGCGAAAGCGCATCATCGGAGAGGTTCACCAGTGGCGATCGCAGAACCGAGGCGTAGGCGGCTCGGTCTTCGGGATGCACGCAGAGCTGGAGCACGTTGTACACGTCGTACGCGGGCGCAGACTCGAAGAGGCTTCGTACGCTCTGCGTGGAGTACGGCACCCCGAAGAGCCTGAGCATACGCTCGTAGTGTCGCTGATTACTGGTCGAGCGCATGAGGATCGCCACGTCGTCGTAGCCCGCGGCGCGCTCACCGTTCGGTCCGCGGGCGGTCCAGATGCCGTCTTCCACCGCGTCGCGAATGCTTTTCGCCACGTAGTAGGCCTCGGCCTGATCGCGATGGAGCAGATCCTCGGTCTCGCCCCCGTTGCCGACAGCCCCCGGAGCCCCGGTGCCTGTGTCCCCGCCGCCCGCGTCGCCGCCGGCGGTGTCGTCGTCCTCCAGCGGCTTCCAGGCAATTCGAACGCGGGCCAGCGTGTCGGCGCCGGCGGCGTTTTCGGAGGTCTTGTCACCGGCGGCGGCGCCCTCGTCAGCGTCGTCCGCCCCTGCAGCCTCCGGCGCCTGCAGGGGCGCGAAGCGGGCTTCGTAGTCTGCGCTTGCGCCGGCCATCGCCCGGGAAAAGACAGAGTTGAAAAAAGAAATGAGCGATGGTGCACTTCGGTAGTTGAACGGGAGCTCGAGCGCATCCCCGCCGGCGGCCTCGAGCTCCTCGGAGAGGCTCTTGAAGACGCTCACGTCGGCGCCGCGAAAGCGATAAATCGACTGTTTCTCATCGCCCACGAAGAAGAGCTTCCGGGTGTCGAGCTGCGCGGCGCTCACCCTGCCGTCGCCCTCCCCGCCCTCGCCCCCCGGCGAAGCACCGGCGCGGAGTGAAAGCAGATACAGAAGCTCCTTCTGCAGCTCGTTATTGTCCTGGAACTCATCGATCATGATGAAGCGGAATCGCCCGCCGTAGTACTCGCGCAGTCCGCCATCACTCTTGAGCAGGTCGACGGCGAGCTCCATCACGTCCCGATAGGAGAGCAGCCCGCGGCGACGCTTCTCCGCGCGCACCTGTTGCTCGAAGTCTCCGACGAGGTTGTAGAGCTCGGCGAGGTCGTCGCGCACAAGAAAGGTATCTACGAGCGTGTTGATCTCCCCTTTGAGCCTTTTGATTTCGTCCACGCAGGTCTTGTAGATTTCGACGGCATCTGCCTTGCTGCCGCCGGTGCGCTTGTTGATGGCGGACGCGGCGGTAACGAAGTCTTCCAGGCCCTCAGGCGGCTGATCCATCCGCGCCGGGTCCCAGTCCGGATCGAGAGAAACCCCGGCAAGCGCCTCCTGCGCCGTCGCAATTGCCTTCGGCGTGGGATCCAGCGACATGAGCGTGGCCAGCACCGAGTCAAGCTCCCCGATACGCCGTCGGTACAGCCGCCCGAGCTCCTGAATCTGCGCGGAGAGCCACGAGGCGGGATTCTGCGCTCTCGAGACCAGGACGTAGTTCCGGGCAAGCATGGCAAAGCCGTCGGAGCGGACCGAGTCGAAGCCGTTGAGGGCGATAAAGCGCGCGAGCACCGGGTTGTGCCGATTGTCGAGCAGAAACGCGAGTGCCGCATCTTCGGAGAGACGGTCGATTTCCTCCTCGTCGACGCGGAAGCTCGTCGGCACCCCGAAGCGCGTGCACCCGTTTCGGGCGATCCGGCCACAGAAGCTGTCGACGGTAGAGATGTGCGCCGTCTCGAAGCGTCCGAGCTGCTCGGCGACGAAGGGATCCTCGCGATACTCGCTGAGACTGCGAAAAATCCGCTCGTACATCTCCGCAGCGGCCTTTCGGGTGAAGGTGAGCGTGAGGATGCGGTCGACGGGCACCTGCTCATCGAGCACCAGGCGCAGGTATCGCTCCGAGAGCACGCGCGTTTTTCCTGACCCCGCTCCTGCGGTCACGACGGCATTTCGGCGTGAGTCGACTGCCCGCTGCTGTTTCTCGTCGAGCGTAACTCTGCCTTGCGCCACCTCGCACCTACCCCGTAACGAATCTCGCCCGGCAGATGCCGGGGAAGGAACAGGACTCACATCCGCCCCGCGGGTCGGGAAAGCGGAAATCCCCCCGCCGCAGGCCCTCGAGCATACCCACCGCCGCCTCGCGGGCCGCCCCCCTCGATGATTCGAGCGCCTCCTCATCGAGGGCCGCCTTCTCGCCCTCGCCGAAGACCGGGAGATAGCTCACCTTCTCCACCGAATAGAGGTAGAGCCCCGCTATCGTCCGGTCGAGCCGCGAGAGAATCTCCGCGTAGAGAGGGAGCTGAAGCTCTTCGACTTGTGTCGGGTCCTCCGGGGCCACTCGGAATGCCTTTTTCGCCGGCAGGCGATTCTTCTTATAGTCGATAACGACGGCGCCGGCGGCATCCTCGCCACCCGCGGCCGGCCCGACCATCCGCCTGTCCATAAAGCCGCCGAGCACCGCATCCCCTTCGAAATCGACCGACTCGTAGCGCTCGAGAACCTCGATCCGCCACCCGTCGAAGCGTTCTGCGTCTTTTTGGATGAGCGCGTGCATGCTCTCTTCGAGCTTGGCCCTCAGCGCCACAATCTCTGCCGGAGAGAGGGAAGTTCGCCGCAGAGCCCAGTCCTCAGTAACCTCGACCGCCGCCGGGCGGACCCACCCGTGATAGAGCTCGGTCTCGTCGCGCCGAAACACCCCTGAGTGCTCGAGGATTCGCGTGTACAGCCGCTCGAAGCCCTGGTGGTAGGTCCGCCCGGCATCCGCGGCTGTACGGGCGCCGCGGGTGTAGGCCTCGGGGTCGAGGCGCAGAAGAGTGCCCAGCAGATATCCGAAGGGGCAATGACGATAGCCTCCCACATCGCTCGGGGAGAGGCGAATCCGCCCCTCGTCGGTGCGGCGTGCGGCGTGCAGGCGGCTGCGAAGGGCATCGTCATCGACGACGGTCTGCGACCACTCGGGTCGGCGATCCGTGAAGCCGGTGGCGCTCATATGGGACAGCCCGTACAGCTGATCCTCGTACACCCGCGCGGGAAGCTCCCGGGCCTCGGTGAAATAGCCGCGCTCGGCGTCGAAGGGGTCGAGGGCAGCCTCGCCCCGACGAATCTCCTGCACGAGGCCCCGCTCGGCGAACCAGCTTGGCGGCAGATCCGGGCCGGAGAAGCTCTCGCGCGAGTAACTGGCCGCGACGCTCGAGCCCGAGACGGCATACGCAGCCGCATAGTCATCCGAGAGATCGGTGTCGGTAAGACCAAGGCGCTCCTTCTCATCGTCGCGCAGGAAACCGTACGGAGAGTGTACGAGCCGCATCCGCGAGTGAGAGGCGTTTACGAGGAAGTGATACCGCGGCTCGATGCCCGCTGCCACCCGGTAGGGGTAGAGCGCGATTCCGGCGGCCGCGTCGCGGGGAACGTAGACCCGCGACCTGAGCGCGCGCAGCCAGACGTCAAAGGGCCGTCGCGGGACAACGCCAACGCGCTCCGATACGTCGATGAGATCGGAGAGCACGTCGAGGCAACTCTGGAACACCCGCAACTGCGTGCGGCTCCAGGCGCCCGTGTCGAGAAAGGTGCCGAAAAACTCGTAGAGTGCGCGGCGAAGCCCACTGAACGAGTCGGCGCTCTCCAAGGCACGGGTCTGCGCTCGTAGCCGTCCGTAGAGAGTGCGCTCAGCACGGTACTTGTCACCGCCGAGCGCCGAGAGCCAGACATCCTGCTCCCGCCCCGCGTCGCGGTAGTTTCTCAGGCAGCCTCGCTCGATGCCGAGGCGTATCACTCGTCTCATTGCCGCCGGGTCCCTCCACGGGACTGCGCGGTCGAGCAACAGCGCCTGCATGGCATCGAGCCCGTAGCCGGACTGCGGCAACCCGTGAAGATTCTCAAAGAGCCGTCCGGCCGGATAGGAGGTCAGCGGCTTTCCGGCCCGCAGACTCGTCGGGATGCTCCGCCTGCGGCAGGCGCGCTCGAGATAGGTGAGGAAGGCATCGTTTCCGCATACCGTGACCGCGATGTCGCGCGAGGACACCCCGTCGTCGAGAAGGGTCTCGAGGTGGGCGCAGAGGTCGCGGATCTCAGCGCGGGAGGTTTCGTACTCCCTCATCACGGGCCCGGCGGCATCGACAACATCCCGCGAGGCGCCGTCCTCGCCGCCGATGAGTCTCACTGCCGGATTGCCGCGAAGCGCCGGCTCGAACTCGCCGAAGTCGGTGATGAGCCGGGGGTGGAAAATCACATACTCCCGCCGCCCGGGCTCGAAGCGCTGCACTTCCCAGGCGGGCTCGAAAAACCCGTGGGCATCGAGAAAGTGCCGATAGCGACGTGAGAGCTCGGCCACATCGGACCGGAGCCGCGGCTCGAGGCCCGTGTCGACTCCTACGGAGGAGAGAACGGCCAGGGTAGGCAGAATAGACTCTATATCCGGGGCAAAGGCGTCCGCCTCCTCGGCGTAGCGGGAATCAACGATGCGCGAGAGAAACGGGCGATCGGCGTTTTCGGAGAGCAGGGCGTCGGCAAAGAGCATGCGAATCGTTCGGTTCACCGGCGCGAGCGCCTCCCGTTCCTGCAAAACATGCTCTTTGAACGTGTCCCAGGAGATAAAACGGTCGCTGCGCACGGCCCTTGAGGGACTACGCCGGGCCGTCTCCGCTCGCCAGAAGGCTGCTGCGACCTCCGAGGGAAACACGAACACCACGCTCGGTCGCGGGAGGCTATCTTCGATTGTCGGGAATACGGATCGGGTGGCTGTCATCGAAATCTGTAATCGAGCATAGCCTTTGTTCCGAAATTTGAAAACAGGGAGGATGCCATTGTGAACAACTTGCGACGCAAAAGACACTACAAGGTGAAGGGCATCGCCGGCGTTGAAACCTACCTCGAAGTCACACGCGAGGAAACCGAGGGCTATCGCATTCTCATCCGAACCTATACCGACCACGGCTCGGTCAAGGAATCGGAGGAGTTCATAAGCTTTCACCTCTTCGACGCCTGCGTGCGAACCGGTTACCTCACCGAATACCGCGAGGCGGTGCCCGCATAACGACCGAAACCGCAGCCGCGAGGCCCGTTTAACTCTCCGCCGTCTGCCCCCGCGGGGAATCTCTGCAACCGGTCTCAGAACCTTGACAATCAACGCGCTTTGCGAATAAGCTTTTGCAACGTATTCGTGGGGGTGTAGCTCAGTTGGCTAGAGTACCTGAATGGCATTCAGGGGGTCACGGGTTCGAATCCCGTCACCTCCAATACCCACTTTTCGCTCACTGACAGGTTCATGGCAGAAGATTCCGGGAAAACGGACAACAACTTCGAAGAAACGGATGTTTCGGACCTTCTCCCGGTCGAAGACGACGCTCATCAAGGCTCGGAGAGCGGCGGAGGCGATGTCCCCGATTTTTCTGAGCTCTTTGAGGAGGCGGAGTCCAAGAACAGTCGATCCTCTACCGACGTAGCTCCGGCGACCGAGCGCGAGTCTTTCCGGGTACCCCAGAAGCTGCACGAGGAACCTAAGCCCTACTTCAACGACAAGAAGTTTTACCAGAAAGTTCTCACCGGAGAGGGGGAACCGGCGAAGCGGCTTCACTCCCAGCTCGGTGCCTTCCTGAACGCGGAAGACTCCAAAGAGCGATCTAACTACCGAGGACGGCTGATAACAGCGTTCTGGGAGGTAGCGGCAAGTATTGCCGGCAAGATACACTCCGGCCTCCCCGAGCCGAAAATCATCTTTCTCCGATTTGCCGCACTGCTGCCGACCATCATTTCGCCGGAGCAAAGGCGAATGATCTCCAGTGTCGTTTTCGAAAACAAAACGGGTGAGCCGATTCACTACGTCGACGAATGGCTGAAGGAGGTCTCTCGGGGCCGGATAAACGCCTCAGCCGTCGACGAGACGAAAAGTGCCAAGCAAGATGACGCAAATCGCATCAATGCCGCCCTCGAGAAGACGCGCGGGAAGTATCAGAGCCAGATCACGGTTATCCGGAATCGCATAAGCGAGATCGACGAGCAGGAGAGACTGTTGCGCGATCGGGCGGACCTCATTTCCCAGCATGGCGCGGCCGCCGGCTTCGACGATCTGAGCGCTCCTTACAACGAGGAACAACGCGCCGCGCTCGGCGAGATGACCAGCATCCTCCGTAAGCTCGGAACGCTCAACAAGGACTTGGCGCGGGAATACCAGGAGCTCGACACCATCTCGGAGCAGCTGGAAAACCTCGAGGACAAGGAGTCCGACACTACCGCCGTCGACACCAAGACGGTGGTCGCCGAGATGCGAACCATCCGCCAGATGGCGAAACTCTGCGTGGGCAGGCAGGGGAACCATTTCCCGATACTCATGAAGCACTACCTCAAGGGCGGTTTCGAGGACATCGGTGCCCGAGAAACCGTCATCAAGATACTTGCCGAGGTCGAATACCTCGATCCGGGGATTTTCGAGCGGACCTTCAAACGTCAGACCAATCGCATCGTTCCGAACATCATCCTCATACCCTGTTACGGCGACCAGGGCGTGTGCTGGGAACCCTTTGAGCGGTTCAACCGTGCCACTAGCCGCGGGCGCGTGGCCATCCCCATGTATCCGAAAGATCTGCGCAGCGCGGTCATTTCCGCTGTTGGTGACCTCCGCTGGCAGGTTGCCAAGGAGAAGGCGCAACACTACTGGATGGAAGAGGGGCTCACGGGCTGGTACTACCAATGGTTTGCCGAGCGCAAAATGAAGGGTGATGTCAAGGATGCCTTTGTTCAGGATTACATCCTGTGGATCAACCGTGAGAGTGAGGGGACGCAGAAGCTCGACCGTGAAGTTCGAGACATCTTCTGGCGCTATATTCCCTTTCCCCAGGACGTCAAGGAAAAGCTCAAGAATCGCGGCTTTGTCTACACTGAGCTCTACAAAAAGGACAAGAATCGCGCTATGTCCGACGGCTACTAGTAACGCCCTGAGTCCGGCCGGAGCCGGAGCGGCCGGCCGGAGCCGAAGCTGCCCCCCGCACTTTGCATACCATCTGTACATGACCGATCCACTTGGGTTATCCTGCCCGCACAAAGGTAGGGTATGTGTTTATGGAACAACATGATCGGTCGGATTTCTCAGTGTTTATTGACAATCTCCGCCGGCACCTCGAAGCGCTCTTTCGGGGACAACCGGCAAATGGCTCTGCGGCAACCATAGAGGAGGCACTCGGCGAGGGCGCGCTGTCGGTGTTTATCCCCGAGCGGTTCGGAGGGCGCGGGCAACACGTAGACGAGTGTCTCTCAATGCTGGAGGCCTGCTCCTATGAGTCGCTGCCGCTCTCACTAACGGCAGGCATCAACGGCGCGCTGTTCCTGCAACCGGTCTCCAAGTACGCAGGAGAGGAGTTACAGGCGGAGACATTCGACCGTTTCGTCCACCACGGTGCCCTCGGCGGGCTGATGATTACGGAGCCGGACTTCGGGACCGACGCCTTGCAAATGCGAACCAGGTTTCACGCCGAGGGCGACGGGTACCGCTTGCGTGGCACAAAGCACTGGGGCGGACTCACCGGCCGCGCGGATTACTGGCTGCTCACCGCCCGTGAGGAGAACGGCGGGGGAAGCCTGGGACGAAACATAAACTTCTTCGTGTGGGACAAGGAGCTCGGAGGCATCGAGGTGGAGGAATATTACAAAAGCCTCGGCCTCGAGATGATTCCGTACGGCCGAAACCGGATCGATACCCATCTTCCGGCGGAACGTCGCATGACGCCGCTGGGGAGCGGCGTGCGCATGCTCCTCGACCTGTTGCACCGCAGTCGGTTGCAGTTCCCCGGCATGGGAATGGGCTTCCTGCGACGTCTTCTGGACGAGGGCATACGGCACGCGCGCGGACGCTTTGTCGGCGGACACCCACTTGCCGATTACGATCAAGTACAGTCCCGGCTCTCCGAAATACAAGCCTCCTACACGACGTGCTCTGCGATGTGCGCATATACCACCGGCGTCGCGGGGGTGGAAAACGACTGCTCACCGCAGGCCCTCCCGGCAAACACCATTAAGACGGTCGTAACCGACCTGATGCAATCGGCTGCGCAGTCGCTGCTGCAGCTGACGGGAGCGTCAGGCTACCGTCGCGATCACATCGTCGGGAGTGCGGTGGTCGACAGCCGCCCCTTCCAGATCTTCGAGGGCTCGAACGATATCCTCTATCAGCAGATTTCCGAGGCGGTGCTCAAGTCTATGAAGCGACTGAAGGAGAGCAACCTCTCACGCTTCCTCGGCGTCTTCGAACCGACGCAGCGCGTCGCCGACCGGCTACCGCGGGACCTCGATTTCGCGCTCGAAAAGGCTCTCCCCCAGCGCAAGATGGTCGACCTCGGCCGCATTCTCGGGCGCATCATGTCCATGCAGATGGTTGTGGACATGAAAGACCGTGGCTATCGCCAGGATCTCGCTGAGAACTGCATCACGGCGACGATACGGGACATCCGCTCCCTCGCGGGATCGTTTACCCACCCCGACCGCACGCCTGTGGTGGAAGACTACTGCGACGGCAGCGCCTGGCGGGCTTTCCTGCCCAACACCCACGCGGGGGCAGCTGCAGGCAACGCCTGACCGTACGCCGAATCCTCGTCGCTACTTTCCCCCGCGGCGGGGGAAAATCGGGCCAAAGTACTGCTCGAGATCGTATTTCTGCGACAGCCACCTCACGAAGCGGTGATAGATGAAGTAGGTGGCCACGATCGAGAGTACGAAGAGGACCATGAGGATGTAGACCCCGACGTTTGCCGGGATAAGGGGGGCGAGAAACCGGCCGAAGATCACGAAGAGCACCAGGAAAAGCGCCATCATCACGATGATGTTTGCAATGGTCGCCCCTACTACGAAGAGCACTGTGTTCACTCGCTTGTTCATCATTCCTCCCGCGTTTCGGCCACGAGCACACTGATCACCAGAAGCGTCCCGCATATGACCACGCTCGCATCCGCGACATTAAAAGTGGGCCACCTGTCCAGCCCGAAGAGCCCGTAGAACTTCACATCTACGAAGTCCACGACTCCCTCGGGGCGAAAGATCCGGTCAATGAGGTTGCCGATGCCACCGCCGACGATGCCGGCTATGGACCATCGCTCAATGGCCGTGAACCGATCGCCGGTGCGAAGGTAATAAGCGAGAAGCGCTGCAATCACCGCAAGGGGGAACAGGATGAACGCCACCCGGCGGACCATCACCGGGAGCGTCGCTCCAATGCTGAACGCAATCCCCGGATTGCGGGCATGGATGAGGCGCAACACGTCACCAAATACCTCGATATGAAACCCGCGTTCGTACACGGGCTCGATGTAGACTACGACCACCTGCTTGGTGATCTGATCGAGAACGATGATAGCCAAGGTTAACAGAAACGGGACCAGAAGGTACCGGCTTATTCGCGTCACAGCATTTCCTTTCACGCGGTGTGCTTGTATCACTTAGAGTCCGGTAGGTACATCGACGAAGGTGGTTTCGAGTCCGAGCTCCTCGGCGAGAAGCTCCCCTACCGCTCTGACGCCCCAGACCTCGGTGTTGTAATGGCCACCGAAGACGACGTTGGTCTCCGCCTCCAGTGCCTCGTAGTAGATCGTGTGAGACGCATCTCCGGTCACGTACAGATCGATCTCCTTCTCGATCGCCTCGCTTACCAGCCGGGGAGCGCCTCCCGACACGAGCGCCACCGATTCTACCTCCTCGGGCCCGAAGGGCAGCACCGAGAGCGCCTCCTGTCGGCCCCCGAAGAGCGACTCGCAGACCGAGCCCACATCGCCGGGAGCGGGGAGCACCCCGGCTACGCCGATCGTGGTGCCGTGGTAGGAACCAAAGGGACGGACCTGCTGCAGCCCGAGCGCCTTTGCCATGCGAGCATTGTTTCCAAGCGTCGGGTGCATATCGAGCGGCAAGTGCGCGGCGTAGAGGCCGAGATCGCGTTCCATAAGGTACCGAATGCGCTCGTAGTGCGCCCCCGTTAGGGGTGACTCGTGCCCCCAGAACAGGCCGTGGTGCACGAACAGCACCTCTGCGCCGCCCTCCGCCGCCCGGCGGAAGCTCTCCAGGCAGGCGTCCACGGCGACGGCAACCCGAGATACCTCCGGCTCACGCCGTTGGACCTGGATGCCGTTTATCGAGGGATCGTCGCCACGCATCGCATCTATTGACAGGATCGATCGCAGAAAGCGATCGAGCTCGCTCAGTTGCATTTGGTCATTATAGTTGGCAAGGTGCATTTTTCAAGGTGGGATGGCGGCGGAGCCCCGCCGACGAGCCTGCCGGGTTGTTTTCGGTGGCCGCTGATACTATCTTATGCGCGTACCATGGCAAAAAAGCTCCATCAGACACAACCACACCAGGCGTCCGGCGACGATATGCCGCTTGCCACCTACCAAGAGAAAGCAATCACAGCGGACGCCGTTCGCTTCGGCATAACCGGCGAGGAGATTGAGCTTCTCGATACTGAGGCCGAGACGTTCGATGTCATCGGCCAGCCGCGGGCGCTCGAGGCGTTGCACATGGGCCTCGAGATGCAGAGCAAGGGCTACAATGTCTTTGTCACCGGCATGCCCGGCACCGGCAAGCGCACCGCCGTCACGAAGATCATCGAGTCTTACCGCGACGACCTCTCGCGTTTGCAGGACATCGTTTTCGTGTATAACTTCAGAAATCCCGACCGCCCCCGGGTGCTTTATTTCGAACCCGGCGAGAGCCGGATATTTCGCCAGTCCCTCATGGATGTCGTTGCCGGCGTGCGCCGCCGCCTCATGCTGCTCTCCGACAGCCACAATTTCAAGCGGAAGCGCGATCGCCTCGTGACGCAGGCCGAGGGGCAGGCCAATGCCGCGCTGCGTGAGTTCGAGGGCAAGCTCGAGCAGGAGGGCTTTAATATCGTCCAGCGGCGCGGTGAAGAGACCGAGGAAACCGACCTCGCACCGGTGTACGAGGGCGAGACAACCAGCTTCGAGGATCTCCAGCAGCGGGTGAAGCTCGGTGAGCTCGACGATGACTCCTGGCACCGGATGCGGGAAAAGTACTATCGCTACGTCGACGAGCTCAACCAGATCTTTCAACGCCTCGACTCTCAACGGGACCAGGTCGAGGACAGCCTTCGTGATCTGCGCGTGCGCGAGGTGTCGCCGGAGCTCGACAAAGACATCCGGGAGCTCAAACAGCAGTACTCCGATGGGCGTATCACCGCATATCTCGACGATTTGCGCGAGGACATTCTGCGCCATCTCGACTGGTTCACCGGCTACGGAGAGGAGGACCACGGCGATCCCTCGGACTTCGAGCGCTACCAGATAAACATCGTTGTCGATCATGGCGACAC
>JAAAOR010000054.1 GCA_009908735.1 Spirochaetota bacterium
CGTCTTCTGCACCGGTCATCGAGATGCAGAAAGCCCGATGCATCTCAATCGTCGGGCGAAAGGAGGCGGGAAGCTCGGGCTCGGCCAACAGGCTGCTGTACACTTCGGCGGCGGTCTCGTAGCGGCGCAGGCGCTCGAAGAAGTAAGCCTGATCGAGCCGGGGCAGGAACGCCGACTCGCGCTCCCGAGCGGTGGGATCCTTACCGAGCGTGACGCGGATGGTCCGCACCACCGCCCGCGCCGGGCGCGACGGTACCACGTCCGAGTTCGAGTTCATCCCGTCGTCGAACTGCGTCATCGAGGATATCGCCGCCACGCGGGCCTCGAGCTCGTACTGGTCGAGTGGTCCCTCTCCTGAAAGCAGACGGCGCCGGATGAGCTCGTATTGTCCCAGCAGACCGGCCGCGTCCGAACGGCCCGATTCCTTTGAGGCATGCGTAAGCAGGTAGTCGAGGTCCACCATCCGAACCTCGACGATCTCGCGCGAGATTGCCCCTGCGCCAAGCAGCAGCACTACAACGAGCAGCGCGCGCATGATCAGTCTGATGCTCATGGCCCGCCTCCGTCGCCGGAGGCAGCGCGACGTGGCTCCTGTGCATCGGTGCCGCGACGGTCAAGCACGTAGCTCGACCCTTCGCTCTTCTTGGCGGCTTTCTTGACCTCAGCCACCGCTTCGATGATTTCTGCGTGATGGGAGAACGCGCGCCCGGAGGTCGTCACAACCGCGACCGATATCGCTACGATCGGGAAACGCCGCTTGCGCCCTTCACGGTCGCTCGCCACGATGAAGCCCCGGGCACGGTCCTCGTCGTTGTAGAACGCACCCGCTCCTTCGTCGAAGTCGGCGATGAGCTCTTGTACATACAGTTCCCAGGAAACCTCATCGCATATCACGACGAAGTCGTCCCCGCCTTCATGTCCGACGAAGAACTCACCGTCGGCCTGTTCGACTGCGCGCGCCAGACAGTCCCTGAGAAACAGGATGACGTCGTCACCACGCGCGAACCCGTACGCGTCGTTGTACGCCTTAAAGTTGTCGAGATCTACGTATATGGTGGCAAACGACCTCTCCTCGAAGAGGTAGGCGTCCATGAGGGACGCGATCCGTACATTACCGGGGAGCCCAGTCAGAGGGTTCGCCCCCCGGGCTTCCTCCCGCATTCTGTGCACGCTGCGACTCATGTGGTTGAAGGTGGCCGCGAGCCGTCCGATCTCGTCATCGCGGTCCAAGGGAATTTCGGTTTGCAGCTCACCGGCGGAGACACGGTCGATCGCCCCCGAAAGCCGCCGCAGCGGACCAAGAATCATCCGCCCGAGCAGCACCGCGAATAGCAGATGCAGCGCGACGATAAGCGCCGCCATGAGTATGGCCTGTCGGTAGAGCAGGCGCAGGCTGCTGTCCACGTCGTGGAGATACAGCGTTGCGGCGGCTACCGCGCGACCCGAGCCGAAACTGAGCGGTATGTAGAGATCGATCTTTCGAGCGGCCTGGTCGAGCTCGTGGTGAAACAGGCGGTTTTCGAAATCGCGGCGGGTGAGCGCCTGGTGGATACGCCGAAGCTCCGGCGTGGCGGCGTCCATGTCCCGTGGTTCCGCACCAAAGGAGAGGTGGAGGATGCCTTCCTCATCGAAGAGATGCACCGTCTCGATGCCGAGCCGCTCGGCCTCATTTTCGAGCTCGGCCGCAAGATCGGAGGAAAGGTTATCGAGGGAGCCTACCTCCGCTAGACGCTCGGAGGCGAACCGCTCCAGGCGCGTACCGGCAAGCCGGCTCTTGAGAACGGCGTTTTCTGCGATTAGGTCGAGCTGATTCTCGAAGACCAGAAGCACGAATATCGCGATCGTCCCCGCGGTGAGCAGCACGTAGAGAAGCGTCGATCGAACCAGCAGCGAGTCGGTATGTCCTCGTTTCGTTCCTCTTACCCCGCCACTTGAAACATGATTCTTTTGCATTGTAGGCGAATTAGACCGTTCCGCTCAAGAAACACCCGCCGGTCCGATTATGTTTACAAGGCCAAATCACGTGAAGTGCGCTGCGATATGTGCTATTCTTATCCGCGGAGGTTAGCATGGCGATAGTCCCGTCGAGCCACAGTACGCGACGCACCCCGCCGACCCCACGGTGCGGCGCCCTCACGGGCTTCGTCATGCTCGCCGTGGCGGGCTCCGTCCTCGCCGGGTGTTACAACTTCAACAACCCCGTGGATCCGCTGAATGAAAGCGAGGCCGTCTGGCAGGACCTTTACGTACAGGATTTCGATGCGGCGCCACTCGGAACGAGCGCCGATCATGCCATGCTCGATCTCGACCGGAACTGGACGCCCCCTCAGGATACGCAGGCCTCCGTCCAAAAAGGGCCGTCGGGCGATCGTGCCCTGTTTCTTGAAGACGACGCAAACGGAGCGGGCGTCGAGGGGCGGATCGAGCTTCGAAAGGACATCGGCCCGGTCTCGAAGGGGCGCCTCAGAATTGAGTTTGATCTGGCCGCGGTTGCAAGCAGCACGGTGGGGACCCGTTTCGAAGTGCTAGATGGCGAAACCGCCGTGGCCTCCATCGAACTTGCGCCTGCTACTCCGACGCTGAGCTACAACGCAGGCCCCTCCGCGGACACGATTGCCGTCTTGACCGAAGACCAATGGTACTCCGCCGGGTTTCTTCTCGACCTCACGGAGCAGCGCCTCTCGGTCTTCTTCGAGGGTAATGTGGATGCCTCCGGACTCGATTTCTCTGCGTCGGCCGTGGACGGGTTTCTACTCCGCACCGGCCTCACCGGCAAGGCCTGGGTCGATGACATACATATCTCGGCAACGGAGCCGTAGCGAGCGGGCTGAATGTGTCACGGGTAGACACGATGCCTGCTTGCGTTTCTTGCCGCCCTCTTTGCGAGATTTGATCTTTTCGATATAGCGCATTATTAGCGGAAGCTTGTGGGCCGTGTCTCCCATCTCCACGCGAACCGTGCGTGTCCGCCCGGCCCGGACGATCATCTCATCGTCGGAGAACATCCACTCGCGAGCGAGCTCGAACTCATACGGTGAAACCGGTTCTCTCTTGGCCATATGCCCTCCTTGTCCGGTACCCGCGACACCTGACCCTGATCCTTGAAATGATCGGGCCACGAAAGTCACGGTCGAAGTGAAGATCGCCGTAGAGCACGTTCCTCAATGCCAGGCTATCGATCAATTCGAGGAGCACGCTTTCTCCCAGTTCAATCTCGTTTTCCCCTTCCGGGTCATACCGATAAAGCCTTTCCAGTATCTCATGGAGCGCTATCGCATGCTGGAGCTCTTTACCGGCATGAAAGAGTCCGCCATCGTGGAAAGCTTGATTTCGAGCAGTCAGTGGTCGCTCGAAGGATACGTCTTCGAGGGCGAGGTCATGGGCTGCGGCGTGGTAGACAGCGTTCGCGAAGGAGGGCGTTCGTCATTCCCCATACGAATACCCGTCGTCTCTTCCCCGGGATGTCCAGCACAGGATGATCGAGATCGACTCGACTTCTGGACAAGTATGACGAGGCACTGGGAATGTTTCCCTTTGAGGTCGACGGCAGGCGGGCGGCCAGCCACGTGAGCGAGTAATCGGCTAAGTTCAGGAAAGCACGGTAATCTCGACGCGGTTCCTTCCGCCTCGCTTAGCCCGGTAGAGCGCCTCATCCGCGCGGCCAATGACATGGCGTACGTTCTGAGGCGTCTCGCTGACCGCAACACCGATGCTCACCGTTATTGATTCCGATATGCCCTCAATCCGACGGGCGGCGCAGGCGGTGCGCACACGGTTCATTATCCGAGCGGCGACCTCGCAGTTCGTGTCGGGCAGGACGACGACGAACTCTTCCCCACCGTAGCGGGCGAGGACGTCGTCATGGCGAAAGTTTGCCCTCATGGCCTCGGCAAAGGCGCTGATCACGCTGTCGCCGGCAAGATGACCGTAGCGATCGTTGACCTGCTTGAAGAGGTCTATGTCCATCATCGCAATCGTGTTGATCGAGTATCGCTCGCCGGCGGTTTGCCAGAGTCTGTCGACGTCTCGCTCGAATCCTGTCCGCGTGAGGAACCCGGTCAGGCGGTCGGTCTCGAGCTCCGATACCGTGCGGCGAAAGTACTGGTTATTGTGAATCGCCACCGCGAGCATCTCGGCAATGGCGGTTACCGGGTAGAGGTCGGCCCCATGGAAGAAGCCGGGGGTGCTGTGCCATAAAAAGACCGCACCAAGAAAAGCACCGTTGCTCCGAAGCGGGATACCCATCCAGGAGCGAAAGCTCTCCCCAGCTCCTATGTCGTCCCTGAGGACGGGGTACGCACCGGCTCGAAGCTCCTCGCAGAGCGGGCCGGCCTCCGGCCTCGACGGCAATTCCGAGTCCGGCCGGCTTGCGAGAATCCGGCAACCGTCCGGTTCAGCAAGGTAGATTTCACATTGGTCGAAGGCGATGATCCCGGCGAGCGTGTCGATGCCGAGCGAGAGACTGCTCGATAGCTCCAGGTCGGCTGAGACAACCGTACCCGTTCGACGGAGCGATTCCGCGAGCTCATATTTTGCCCGTGCTTCTCGATACTGCTCGTGCAGAAAGTGCTCCGCCTGTTTCCGCGAGTCGATGTTCCGGTCCGTTCCGATCACGACCCCGATTGAGCCGTCCGGCGCTCGCTCGATTACCACTGCGTGTGTCTCGATCCAGTGGTAGGCGCCGGAGTTGTCGCGGACCCGGTACTCGACGTAAAGCTCGTTTTCCCATCCCTCATTGACTCGTTGCCAGAGCGCGAGGTAGGTAGGATGGTCGTCAGGATGAATCCGTGCCTGATAGGCGCCCGAGCGCATTTCCTCGTCGGTGAAGCCCAACTTGCGCAGCGGCTTGCTGGTCTCGCCGGTGTCGTTTGCGAGGTCGCCGATGAAGTAGCCGGCGTCAAAGAGCCGCTTACTCAGGACACCGTCGGCGAGGATCCTTTCGAGGTCGAACAAGGACTGTCTTGAATGATCCGCCGGTGACACCACGGCGCATACTCGACCGGATCGGGGCAGCAGGTCAAGCTCGCCTGCAGATTCGTCTTTTCGCAGACATACGATCCTGGCTTGCATCTTTGCCGGCGCAGTGGTGGCGGCAAACCTGATGGGGACCATGAAGTGGACCCATCCGTCAAGACCACTCAACGAGGGTCTTACGCTATTTCATCGTTCCGCTCAGGCTGCAGCCTGAGCGCCGTCGGCGCCATATGGATCGGAGTTTAGGAATGTCAACTGAGCATAGGCGACTCTACGGCGTCATAACGTGCGGCTTGAGCTGCGTGGCGCAGCGGCGTCTACTCGAAGTCGATGTTATGGGGTCATTCTCGCAAACGTTTCTTTCAGGACTATTTAGCGTTTCGGAAGTCGGACAAACGGATTTCGAGCCTTTTTCGATCCGGGTAATGGCGCTTATGGGATGGCAGCACTGTGTCTCTACCGCGGAACTCCTGGAGTCCATATCTGAGCATGTGTCGGACTTCGTCGTGCAACACACATCGTGTCTGACCATGGACACGAAAGTCCGGCGACACACCAATGATGTTTTGGTCGTACGTCGCGTGGGCGTTCGATCTGACGTACGTCGACACCTCGGAGGGGTGGTTGTATCTCGGCGTGATCCCGACTTGTATAACCGATGAGTGATTGGATGGTCGGTGTCTGACCGTACGGACACCGATACCGTTTTTCAAGCCTCGCCACCACCCGAATGTGCGCCTACGGCTTCCGCCTCTTTGGTATCGCGAGCTTTGCGACATCCGCGGGCGGGTCGTTGTCCGAGAGCCAAGTGTCCGCCACCTCACCATCGATCCTCCGCCAGTCACGCACGTGGTTTCCCACCGATCGACGCACGTACGTCGACGGGTCGCGGCAGAGCGGCGTGATGTTCTCCAGGATGAGAAGCCGGTCTTCGCGAGTGATGCGAAGCTTCCCGCCCCACGGGAGATAGGGACGCGTGCCTTCACTGGCCAGCCGTCGCACATGCAAACTCGGGTGCTCACACCACGCAACAACCGTCTCGGCCATCTTCTTCGCGTTGTCCGTCGCGAAGGGCCGCACTGCAAACTCAGCCGTGCCGCGCTGCGTAAGCTCCTCCAGCGCATGCATGGCAACGGGCCACAGCTCGTCGCGACTTGTTGCACCCACATGCCGCCGGCCCGGAGCGCGCACGTCCCGCGGTGCCCGCTCGTACCTGATGGCCCAGTACGCCGCGAGCGGCAACATCCAATACCCCTCGTTAAACGGCTTTCCCGACGCCGGGAGCGGCTCGGGAAGCGCCGTCACCATCACGGCGCGCGCCACGGTCGGATCATCGGGTAGTGCGTCGATAAGCGCCTCTCCGATCCGCGCAACGCGCTGCATGAGTGAAAGCTCCTCGAGCGCTGGCGCGACGGCCTCGAAGCGACGCCGATGGAAGTTTCCCGCCGTTCCGCACTCCTTAGCAGCATCATCAAGCATCACCGCCAGGCGGGCCACGAGGCTCGATCCGAAATGTCGCGTGAAGTCACCGGTAGCCATCACTGCGCCTCTGCCGCGTCGGTGAGAGAATCGCAAGCTCGAAGGGCCGACCCCCTTCCTCGGCGGACATCAAACTCACGTACCACTCCGTCTCGAAGCTGCAGGCAAAGCCAAAGTGCTCCTGGTAGAACACGCTGAGTTCGGAAACTCCCTCGCACATCAGAACCGGATAGAAACTGTCAATCCTCATACATTCCCCCTTTACACCATTTACATACAAACAGTATGTATATTAACACAGGAAAGGATACATACAGCTTGTATCTATGTCAAGAATGTGGTTTAATGACGTATGCCACGACGGACGGTCGAAGAAAGCTTAAAGACGCGTGAGAGCATTCTCTCGGCTGCGATCGATGCGGCGGCCTCGAGTGGCTTTGACGCGCTCTCGTTGGAGGCGGTAGCCGAGCGGTCTGAGGTGACGCGCGGCGCGGTCTACCATCACTTCGAGAGGCGAGTTGGACTCGTTCGGGAAGCGACTGTACGGCTGCTCGAGCAGATGGGAAACCGTATCGTGGCCGCCGCCGCCAGCCGGCACGATCCGTGGGACGCACTCGAGGCGGGTTGTCTCGAGTTCTTGCGCTCGGCGGCGTCGCAAGAGTACCAGCAAATCGTGTTGAGTGATGCTCCAGCGCTTCTCGGGATCACGACGTGGCAGGAACTCGATAGTCGTTACACTACTTCGACGTTGACGGAGGCGCTCGATGAGCTTGATCGAGAGGGGCTTCTCCAAACGGCGAGCACGAGCGCGGCAGCGCAGTCGCTCTCCGGTGCGATGAATCAGCTCGCGCTCTGGGTTGGCTCGGGGAATGATGCGAAGGCCGCAGAGAGTGTGCTGCTGCAGCTGCTTGGCAGCCTCCACCGGTGAAGTGCACTAACCTTGGGGATAAGACTGCCGTAACGGCCGGATTTACTGCCTATCTTCCCTAAGCTCCGTGACACTACACCCGGTATGGTACGGCGCGACGCGCTCGGGCTCGGCAGCCGCGAGATCGTGCTCTTCGGAAATGTCGTCGTGGTAGATTTCGGGAGACCTCAATGCGTGGGTCGTGTCGGTTGTCTCCGGGATCCATTCGAGATGCCGGCTCCTGGTAGTGGTGACGTTCGTGTAGAACTCACCTCTCGCTATCTCTGGTGCCGCGCAATGAACCACATATTTCCGAACGGATCCTGGACGCCTCCGCGTCGGTCTCCATCTTCTTCGTCCCTTGGCTCCATCATAGTGGTCGCCCCTGCAGCGAGCGCGCGTCGGAACCTCTCATCAACATCATCGATGTAAAGATAGAGCGCCGCCGGTAACGACGTTCCACTCCACCCTCCGCCGCTTCCGATCATCAGCATCGAATCGCCAATTCTGACCTCGACATGGGTTCCCCCCGAGCCTCCCCGCATTCGCAGTGTTTCGGTAGCGTCGAACACTGTCTGAATAAACGACAAGAAGCTCTCGAGGTCATCAACGATCAAGTACGGGGTGATCGTGTGGAACCCTGGTCGGGCCGGGTGTCTTTCTGTGTGCCGGGCCATATTCCCTCCTCTGGGTTCTCTTGGTTCCTCAACCACGATTTAGCCTGACTCTAGCAAGTGAGGACTCTTCCGGTATTGGAAAAAACCGACATTACCAGTCGCAGGGTATATGGTTACGGTGATCAGTCCGCTTCGACATAGAGGCGCTTGGTGTCACCCCGGCAAACTCGCGAAAGTCATTCCCGAGGTGAGCCTGGTCCGAGAAGCCATAGCGAAGCGCAAGGGCGGCCCAGTCAACACTGTGTGCTCCATCAATCGAGGACAGCAGCGCCTGAAATCGCCGCACTCTGCTGAATCGCTTTGGAGTGAGCCCAACCTGATCCCCAATCCTCGTGGAGCCGCCGCGGAATGCCTTCAACGCCACGGAAACGGCGGGATGAAGCGTTGATCCGGATCTCATTCTGTCTACCAGACCTTCTCCAATTGCCTGTACCGCTTTCCGCCGAGACGCTCCTGCCAAAGCTCGCTCGAGGAACTCCTCACCCCCTTGTCCCCAGAGCTCGCTAAGCGACACGGGGTGATTGCGAAGCTCATCCAGGGGTACGCCGAGGACGGGAAATGCGCCACCCGGCGCGAAGTGTACGCCAAGCAAGTCCGCAGGCTGAGAGGTGTCGATGTGTTTCTAATCATCTGAGCTCGCGACTCCGTAACCGTGACTACCAGCAGCAACTAAGTCGGGTCAATACAGCTCATAACCGGTCGATCGCCGAAAGTCCTCGCGGACAACATAACAACAAAGCTCAGCCGCGGGAATACACGCGAGTCGGAATCCCTTGCCCTCTCAACTCACTAAGTTGATGAGAGGCTATACCACGCAACATCTCGAATTCGGAGTTGTTTTCGCCCATTTCCGGCAGGACCGCATCAATGATCTCCGAGTCATGCGTCGCCACTGAACAAGGGTGACCCGATTCGATGAGCGAGCTGACCAGGCTAAGATAAGCCTCGTTAAGGTCTGCTCCTCGTCGCATTGCGACATCAATTGGCGCATCGAATGCTCCTTTCACGATACGCACTCTGCCCGGTCGGGTAAGCAGCCCGTCTAGATCTGCACCCGAACGGTATAGGTAGGCCTGTATGGTGACGCCAACATTGAGGAACCTCCGGGAGAGACGATCGTGGACGCATAGAACCTCATCAGTCCGATCAGCCCCCTCGGCACTTATCATCATTTCGATTCCAGCCGCTTCCGCTGCCTCAGCGGCGTCTGCGCGATTACGCGTACTCTCACCCATGAAATCAATAGTCACGGCGTGGCCCGCCTCGTTAGTGTCACGGGCAACACCAAGGCAGGCCTCAAGCGTCTCGCCGCCAACAAATCGAGCGGCGGCTCCATATAACACCCTGTAAATCTCCGGCCGAGCAAGTACGCAAGCCTTCAAGTCCTCATCGAGTGCGAGCCGACGAAGTACGTCTGCTGCCGCGACTTCCGACTGTCTCGTCATAACGTCACCTCCTACATCTGCGCGGTATAACGACCGGCTTGAACTGCGCGGCGCAGCCACGTATGCTCGATGCCGACCTCATGCGGTCTTGACTACTTGAGAAGTGGAAGAGATCCTACCAAACTCGATACCGAGCGCTTCGTTCCAACCAAGAGTACGCCAAGGAAGGACAATTCCCGAGTCTCTGAAGTACTCAGGCTTGCCTCGTAGTCGCTGTAGCTCCTGCACTTTTGCGCGATGTCATTGAACGGGACTACCTGGAGTTCCTCATTCGTTCTGGCCGCAAGAACCAACTGCTTTAGCCGAGAATCGTCCGCGCTGAGGATTGGGATCGGCAAGCCAGTAATCCCAGGGTGAGTGGTCCCGGATGCGTCCACGACGTCGTGACCAATGATCTCGGGCCTGGCCCCGCCTAACGAAACCCCCAAAACCGCTGCGGTGTTTGCGATGAGTCCAATTGGCATCGAACTGTTAACCACTATCGTTGCTTTCATATACCCTCCTACGCAGGAACCAATTCTGTCCCATGGGAGGGCATGATGGATTGTAAGAATGTGCGGAGACGCTATTGAGCTAGCTTGTATTGGGCCGGAGTCAACCCGGTGTAGTTGCGAAAGGCCTTCGTAAAGTGGCTTTGGTCGAAATAGCCACAATATAGGGCTGCATCTACGATGCTGCCCCCTTGGCGAAGCAGTTTCTTGGAAAGCTCAACTCGCCTTATGTGGGCTATTGACTGCTCGCCAACTCCGTACTCTTCTTTCAGAACCCGGTATCGTTGGTATCGAGAAAAGCCCCGATAACCATTCTTCGACGGGTTCAGAGCGGCGCGGGGATCCAACGGAATCGGTGCAACGCGAAACGACCGCAATAGTCTCCCTTCTGAAACACTAAGCGGCTCGGTCAAATTGTGAAGCAACTTTATCGCTTCCTCGTAGCTCGTGCCGTCGATGATCTTCATGAAGGCGGCGACTATCTTGTTGGGTGAAGCATGCCCCATTCGTACCATCGGAATGCGACTCCCGAGACGCAGCGACCAAGTTGCCGGTATGTTGAGTGTTGCGTAGCGAAAGCCGACGTTATCCTCAGGCGAGCAGAGGTGCACTATCCCGGCCGGTATGTATACGAAGTCTCCGGGAAGCAACGTCTGGTAGTCGTGGCCAACTGCAAGGCTGGTTGATCCGCTCTCCACGAGGCTTATCGACGGTCCTTCGTGCGCATGGCTGCGTGTGGCGTGAGCAGACCCACCACGTTTGAGTTCCAGAGACGGATCGATCGCGCTTCGAACTATTTCGGCCATATTTCAATCCAAACCATCCACTATCAGCAACATTCGCGTCAAGCCTCCTGAGTGACGGAGAGACCGCATAGCGCAGACCTCACCTGCAGGGCGCGAAGCCTGCTACGAGTTCTTGCGAAGAACAAGAACCGTGACGGTAGCCTTGACTGCTGAAGCGCGATGGCGTCTTGCGGCCATCCGCGAGCTCGCTGCCGTTTCATTTGTTGGTTGTCTCTCGCGCATTCATGACGATGCCGAGATCGTCGGGATCTCCTCAAGCGTTCCGCCAAGCTGCTCCTGCTCCTCCTCCGGATCGCAGTCATCCTGAAGCCCCAACCAGAATCGAGGCGATACGCCGAAGTATTTGCCCAGGCGCAACGCCGTCGCCGCTGCGATCCGTCGGCAGCCTGCTTCTTCCAATAGGAAATCGTTGCCTTTGCCACCCCGGTGTCCTGGCTTACCGAAACAATGGTCTCGTTATTCGGAGGCAGC
>JAAAOR010000009.1 GCA_009908735.1 Spirochaetota bacterium
GGGCGCTAATCTCGAGCTCACCCGGGAGTGAGGCCTCCTCTACGGCCAGGGAGTGATAGCGGGTAAATGGTGAGGGCGAGTCGACGCTCCTGAAGAGTCCGCGGCCGTCGAGCTCGATCTCCTCCACCTTTCCGTGCACGATTTGCTCCGCCTGCACGATGTTTCCGCCGAAGGCGGCGGCGATGGCTTGGTGGCCGAGACAGACGCCGAGTATCGGAACACTTCCGGCAAGCTCGCGGATAACTTCGACGGAAATGCCCGCGTCCTCGGGACGACCGGGGCCGGGGGAGATGATGATGCGCTCGGGCGCCATCTCGCGCACATCGGCAAGGGTCACCGCATCGTTTCTGACCACCCGCACCTCGTCGCCGGTGATCTCGCGAAGGTACTGATAGAGGTTGTGAGTGAAGGAATCGTAGTTGTCGATAAGCAGAATCATGAGCGGCCCTCCGGGGCAGTGGATTTCGTGCCGGCCGTGGGGTTGGCGGCGCGGCTATCGGCCGCCGCGGCGGCGGACGGTTCCGGCTCGGCAGCTTCGATGCCGGCGGCGCGCCGCATGGCGCCAAGCTTCTGGTCGGTTTCGGCGAGTTCGCGCTCGGGCACGGAGTCGTAAACGATGCCGGCCCCGGCCTGCATGACGAGCAGGTCGTCCTTCTTCAGGGCACTGCGGATAGTAATGCAGGTGTCGAGGCTCCCGCCGGGCTCCATGTAGCCGACGAGCCCGGCGTAGAAGCCGCGGCGCACGGGCTCGAGGGCATCGATAGTCTCGATGGCGCGAATCTTGGGAGCACCGGAGACGGTTCCGGCGGGAAAGGTGGCGCGCACCGCATCCGCGCCGGTCTTCCCCGGCTCGAGGGTGCCGCTTGCCTCGGAGACGAGGTGCATGACGTGGGAGTAACGCTCGACTGTCATATACTCGCCCACTTCGACCGTGCCCGGCGCGCATACCCTGCCAATGTCGTTTCGCGCGAGGTCGACGAGCATGAGATGCTCGGCCCGCTCCTTTTCGTCACCCCTGAGCTCGGCTTCGAGGGCGCGGTCCTCCTCGCGGGAGGCGCCGCGCTTTCGGGTGCCGGCGATTGGACGGATCGTGACTTGATCATCCTTCACCTTAACGTGGACCTCCGGCGAAGAACCGAAGAGCTGGTAGGGTCCGAAATTGAGATAAAAGAGGTATGGAGATGGGTTTGCCGTGCGGAGCCGCCGGTAGGCCTCGAGGGCGGGCAGCTCCGTGCGATAGGTAAGCCGCCGTGAGAGCACTCCCTGCAAGAGGTTCCCCGCCACGATCTCATCGCGCACCTGCGCCACACCCGTGAGGAAGGTTTCTGTGGCTCCCTCCTCCTCGATGAGCTCCGCGGAGTAAGACACATCACCGTTTTGGAGATAGTTGAAGTCGAGGTCGTTGATGCGAGCCTCGGTCTCTTCGACCGCACGGGCGAGGTCTATCTCGTGCTCGCGATAGTTGAGCCCGATCACGTAGAGGAGGTCTGTGTAGTGGTCGAAGACGATGAAGACATGGCCGAAGATGAACTCGGCGTCGGGCATCCCAAGGGCATCGGATCGCTCGCGGAAGTGGATCGTGTCGCAGCGCTGGGCATACTCGTAGGAGAGAAAGCCGATGCCACCGGCGGGAAAGGGGAAATCCTGGTGCGGGAGGGTGTGCTGATCGGCGAAATACGGGAGCACGTCGAGGATGTCGCGGGCGGTGCTCTTTACCGCGTAGCTCTTGCCGTCGGCGGTGAGCATAAGCTTGCCGGCCTCGTCGGTGACGCGAAACGCCTCCTTCACCATTAGGATGGAGTAGCGCTCTCGCCCCTTCTGGAACGATGAGGACTCGAGGAGGGCCAAGGCGCTTAGCTTTCGTGCAAGCGCGTAGGGAGTGAAGCGCTCGCCGGGGAGAATCTTAATGATCGTGTCGGTGCGTGCCATGAAACCTCCTTCATGGCCCCCGCCTGCAATTCCCCGCCGGCATAAAAAAGCCGCGCAGGCGAGAGCCTACGCGGCTTGTATCTCAATCCCGCACGGCCCTCGATTATGCTCGGGGGCCTGCGGCACAGCTTTCCTGCGCGGCCCCTACCGGAGCCACCACCAAGAAAGAGAAATTGCGGATGCGTGCAGATTCACGTTTTGCACCACGGGCGTTAGACTAATGCTTCGCTGTAAACCGTGTCAATACATCGGGCGAAAAACTTCAGAACGGTCCCCACCGTGGATGTCAGAACGGACGGCCGAGGATGAGATAGAGATTGCCGCGGTGTGGCGAGCCCTGAGCGATGCCGTAGGCAAAGTACAGGGGACCGATGCTGGTGTCGACGCCCACGTAGGCGGTGCCGCCGAGAAGCAGATCACCCGGATCGGCTGCTCCAATGTCGTTCCACACTGCGCCGGTTTCAAGCCCCGCTCCCACGTAAACGGAGTTTCCGAGCGCTGCGGGGAGTTTGAAGAGCTGATAGTAGTAGTAGGCGCCGCCCTGCCCGAGGTATCGGCCGGTGAGCTCTCCGGGCCGGTAGCCTGAGAAACGCAGAAAGCCCCCGAGAGACGGGCCGAAGGGGAACACACTCTCGTCCGCCCAGGTGCCATTGGCTTGTGCTGAGAGAAGCAGGGTATGACGCGCCCCCGAAACTGCGCTGAAGGCGACGAAGTTCACCTGCTCGGTGTTGAGATCAGATCCTACCGCTTTTCGATTCAGGAGCCAGGAGAGAGAAACGTTCGACCCGTGACGCGGGAAGCTTGCACTGTCGAGGCTGTCGTAGACAACGGCACCGCGATGCCCCACCTGCCAGAAGTCGTCGTCTTCAAGCTCTTCGCCGCCGATGAGGGGGCCGGCGGCGCCGTACGTTGCCCCGAATCCGAGACGAGCCTCGAGGCGCGTGCCGATATTGGTGCCGAGATAGGTGACGCCATCCGCGAACCGGACCTGGTACTGCGCCATCCGCCGACCGTCCTCGTAGACATCGGTCACGCTCTGCTGTACGGCGAGCGAGGGTTCGATGAAGATCCGGTTGCGTCGGTCGACGGGTTGGTGGTAATCGGTTGCGACGCCCATGGTTTGGCCGATCTGAGCCGAGACCCGGAACTCGCCGCCGCGCGGGTTAAGCTGGGTCATTGCGTACTGTGCCCCGGCGGAATACGAGCCGCCGCCCTGAAAGTCCTCACGGAGATTGAGACCAAAGCGCAGGTAGTTGGGCCCCCACGGCTTATCCTCGGCAATGATTACGAGCACCGTCTCCTCATCCTCGGTGCGCAGGTCGAAGTCGACGGTGCGGAAGTAGCCGAGCCCGTAAATGCGCTCTATATCCAGCTCGAGCACATCGATATCCAGGCGACCACCTTCCTCTGTTCGCATCCTCGCTCGGATGCGCTCGGAGGCCACCCGTTCGGATGAGCGGATCTCGATGCGATCCACGGATATCGGCGGCCGCTCGCCGGTGTGCCGTTGCTCGGCAAGGAACTCGTCGTATTCGCCCTCGGAGACACCCAAACGGCCGAGTTCCCCGGCAGCTGCACGCGCTGCAGCTTCACCTTTTGCAACTATTTCTGCGTTGCTGGAGAAACTCGCCGCCGTATAGGGCGAGGTATCCACCTCGACTAACACGTCCTCATCGCTGAGAAGCTCCAATTGCCTCTCGACGTTTTTCCGCGTGACGACATCAACCAGCTGAAACGAGACCTCGAAGACAGACGGGAGGCGATCCCGTGTGTCGGTGTCCGTTTCTTCGCGGCTTGCAACGAGTACGGCAATCACTACGTCGGCGCCGAGGTCGCGTGCAATGTTTACTGGGAAGTTGTTAACCACGCCGCCGTCGACGAGCACTCTGTCCCCGATCTCGATCGGGGCAAAGACCCCGGGCACCGACATGCTCGCCCGCATTGCATCCACCAGGCTTCCATCTTCGAGTACTACCGCCTCACCTGTTTGCAGATCCGCGGCTACCGCCCGAAAGGGCACGTGCAGCTCGTCGAAATCATCGATACCGACGGTGTGAAGCAGAATGGACTTCAACCTAAATCCGAGCCGCTGGCCGGTGATGAATCCCGAGGGCAACTCGAAGCCGTCGGCGCCCAGCCCAACCTCCACATAACCGAACTCCTCCTGGCCCTGTTTCCGGCGAAAGCTCTGGTCGGGAAGAGCTGGTCTGTCACTGAAAATGGATCGCCAGTCGGTTTCCTCGAGCAGGCGCGCCATGTCTTCCGACGAGTAGCCGGCCGCGTACATTCCACCGATTATGGCACCCATACTGGTGCCCACCACCATATCCACGGGCACTCTCAGGGCCTCGAGAACCTCGATGACACCCACATGGGCCGCGCCTTTGGCACCACCACCGGAAAGAACGAGGGCAACCGTCGGGCGGTCGCTTTCCGTGGGCCCCGTGAACCTGCTGCTGTCGGTGACCCCGCCGGCTCCGCCGACTTCCTGGGCGCCCGCGGGCCGCAGGGTCATCACCGCAAGCAGCACACCGAGAATCACGCCGGGCCCAAGCAGCGCCGAGCACCAGGCTGGGAAACGTCATCCCGACACGTCCGACAATGCGATTCATTACCGCCGAAGTGTAGTCCACGGGCGGCCTCCAGTTCAACAATCCGCGCGTGCATCCGGGTCGGGATTCGTGATAGGATGACAACGAGTTCAGTGAAAACCGGAAATGGAAACAACCATGCGTGATGCCACGGTAGTCACACTCCACGATCTCGTCCACCTGGTGAACCGCCGCCATGAGGAGCACCCGGCGTTGTGCGAAACAGACGGCGCGTGCGTGACCTACGGCGAGATGCGGCGCTACGCGCTCGCCATCGACCGCTACCTGTGCGAGCAGGGCGTCGGTTTCGGAGACCGCGTCGCGCTCATCGCCGAGAATCGGCCCGAATGGGGACTGTGGTATCTCGGCGTGACCGCAGCAGGGGCGGTGATCCTGCCGGTCCTCACTGACTTCAGCCCGAATGACGTACAGAGCATACTCTCCCACGCCGCGCCGAAACTGATTGTCACGAGCGAGAAGGCCGCAGCGCTCACCGAGGGCTGGACGGCGACACCCGTGGTCGACTGCGGCATCGTCCGCGAGCTTACCGCGCCGGCGTCCGACGCCGCGGCAGACGGTCCCGCGCTCGATGGCGCAACACCGGGCGGGTCCGCACCCGACACCGCTGGAGCTCGCGACATAGAGCCGGAGACCCTCGCCGCGCTCATTTACACCTCCGGCACGACCGGGAACCCCAAAGGGGTCATGCTCTCTCACCGGAATCTCATCACCAATGCACAGGCAGTGCAGGAGATCTTCGACGTGGATGAAGACGACGTGCTGCTCTCGGTGCTGCCCCTCGCTCATACCTACGAGTGCACCATCGGCTTTCTCGTGCCGCTCCTCAGCGGCGCAAGCGTCACCTATCTCGACGGCCCGCCGACACCGTCTCGGCTCCTGCCGGCACTCGAGAGCATTCGCCCGACAATCATGCTCGTGGTGCCCCTCATCATCGAGAAGGTCTACCGCTCCCGCGTGGCCCCGAAACTCGCAAAAATGCCCCGGGCACTTCGCCGTTTCCCGCCGGTTCGCAGGCTCCTCCACTACCTCGCCGGGGCAAAGCTAAAGCGATCCTTCGGTGGCAGGCTCGAGGTCTTCGGCATCGGCGGTGCGCCCCTCGCCCCCGACACCGAGCGCTTCCTCCGGGACGCCCGGTTCCCCTACACCATCGGCTACGGCCTCACCGAGACCGCCCCGCTGCTGACGGGCACCGCTCCTTTCGAAACCCGCTTTCGTTCCACCGGCCTCGCGGTATCCGGTGTGGAGCTGCGCATTGCCGACGGGGAGATACAGGCGCGTGGACCGAACGTGATGCTCGGATACTTTCGAAACCCGGATGCCACCGCGGAGACCTTCACCGACGACGGGTGGTTTCGTACTGGAGATCTCGGCTCCATGGATGCCGACGGATACATCTACGTGCAGGGCCGCCTCAAGACCCTCATCGTAGGCCCGAGCGGGGAGAACATCTACCCCGAAGAGATCGAGGCGACCATCGAGGCCGAGCCGCTCGTCGAAGACTCGCTGGTGCTTTCCGACGGCGGAAAGCTCATCGCACGGGTTCGCCTCGATCTCGACGCGCTTGCCGAGCAACTCGGGACCATCGCCTCCGAGCTCGACCCCGGGACCATTGCCGAGACGGGGACGAAACTACTCGAGGACCTGCGGCGCTCGGTAAACGCGCGCCTCAACCACTTTTCGCGCCTGGCCCGCATGGTGCTGCAGATCGAAGACTTCGAGCGCACCCCGACACGCAAGATAAAGCGATTTCGATACCAGAGTGATGAGACCTCGGCCGAGTCGCGGTAGAATTAGGGGAGGAAGGAGGCCGCTATGGAGCCGAAGACAGCAATGCCGACGCGCAGACCGGACCGAAGGCGGGCGCCCACGGCGCTCCGGGTCCTCATCGCCGCTGTGCTTCTTATGGTCGGGATCGCCACCGTCGGCGCCCAGCAGGTCGTCGTCGACTATGCCGAGGGCGTGGTAGACGCCCGCGCTGGCAGCGGATGGGAGCCGGTGTACATCGGACAGCGGCTCGAGCCGAGCGCCGCCGTTCGCATCGGCGCCGGCGGCTACGCGGAGCTCTCCCACGGCTCAGCGACCCTGCGCCTGACCCGCCCTGGAAGCTACCTGCTCGAGAGCGTGCTCGAGGGCGTGGATCGAAACCGCCGCGTCGGGCTCGGCTCTATGATGCGCACAAGACTCGATCGCATCGGCGGTGTGCCCGAGCGGAAGGACGACTCCACGGTCGCGGGGGTTCGCGGCAACGACGCCGGCGCTGCCGAGCTTATGTGGGTCGGTGGAGAAGAGTCGGGTGAGCTCATAGAGGAAGGAATCGAGCTGCTCGCAGACGGGACCTACGGCCCCGCTCGGGAGCGCTTCTCGGAGGCCTATGATTTTGCCGAGAGTGATGCACAGGCCGCCCGGGCCCGCTTCTACCTCGGCTACACCGACTATCTTCAAGGGAAGGTGCGCGAGGCGCTCGAGGCGTTCATCGAGGTCGAGCTCGAGCGAGGCGACCGGGACTACGACACCTGGGTGCTTACCCGTGCACAGGCGCTCGTTGAGACCTTCGCCTATGAGGAGAGCATTGCCGTGCTCTCACCCTACATCGACGACGCCGAAACCGGGGCAGGCGCCGAGGCGGAGGCCGAAAACATTCAGACCGCGCTCATTCTTCGCGGTGTCGCCTACGAGGGTCTCGGGCGAACGTCCGAGGCGCGGGCCGATCTTACAGCAGCTCGGGAAACCGAGCCGAAGGGCGAGCGCGCGGAGATGATACGCCGCCTGCTTTCGGAACTGTAGCCTGCCCGCCCATCGTCCGGATAACGGAGGAAAGACCGTCGGCGAAATCGTTGAAACGCTCGGACATCGCGGTTATCTCATTGTGGCCGCGGGCAGTGAGCCGACCGCGGAGGTTACCCCCGACAAGCCCGTTCCTCGCCGTACTCAATGTGCCCAACGGCGAGAGCGCACGACGCACGTAAAGCGAGAATACAAACGCGATGACGAGAAGGCCGGCAAGCATCGCGATCGAAAGTGAGCCCAAGAAGGAACGAACTGCCCCAAGACGCCCGGCGTTGGGCGAGACATAGCCGGTGACCCAGTCCCACGGCTCGAACTAGGAGAACACCCCCCACAATCCCGTCCTCCGTACTCGAAGGTGAAGCTGCCCTGTGGCTCTCCCACCATGCGCGAAGCGACCTCGTGGGCTCGCGATGAGCTCTTCCTGTGCTTCGTAAACCTGGAAGCCGGCCATCGAGACCGCATCCACCTGCCTGGTAACGGACCAAGAAACAGAACGTGCCCAGAGGCACGAGGGAGGTAATGACAGAACGTCGTCTTATAGTCGAGTATCCTTTCTACGTTGCATCGACCCGATCGCGCCCGGCGCGCTTTGCCCGGTAGAGACTGCGGTCGGCGCGGCTCATGAGCTCATCGAGCGTACTCTCGCCGTCGCGGCTCGCCACCCCGATGCTCACGGTGAAGCTTACCGGACCGTGGTCGGTGTCGATCACGATATCATCGAGTGTAGAGCGCAGCCGCTCGGCCAGCCGCACCGCATCGGCAATATCGGTTTCGAGGAGCAGCACCGCAAACTCGTCACCGCCGAGGCGACCGAAGATGTCGGTTGCACGCACGCAGTGTTCGCCGGCGCGGGCCAGGCGGCGCAGCGCCTCGTCGCCGGCAGCATGGCCGTACCCATCGTTTATGTCCTTGAAGCTATCCACGTCGAGCAGTAGCATCGTCGTCGCATCGTCATAGCGCCGGCTCCGGGAAAACTCACGCCCGGCCCGCTCGAGGAACTCTCGGCGGTTGAGCAGGCCGGTCAGCTCGTCTGTTGTGGCGATTCGCCGCAGCTCGCCCTCGAGCCTCATGCGCTCGGTGATGTCGCGGAAGAGGAGGAGCCTGCCCATGAGCTCTCCACGACGGTCGCGCAGCTCAGAGATGCGTACATCGAACTCTTTCTCCCCGCGCGCATCGCCCACCGTGATCCCCACCTCTCGGGACCCCGCCCCGAGCACGCGGTCGAGCCGCGGGAACTCGGAGAAGAGCGACGCCGCGGGCTTGCCGAAGTATTCGCTGGGGTTCTCGATGGGCAGGGAAAGCCCCCTATTGACGTAGATGATGCGATCACGGTCGTCGAGCACCATGATTCCGTCGGGAATATTGGTGAAGATCCGCTCCCTCGCGATGGGCAAGAGGTCCTGCAGCTTGAAGTAGAAAAAACCCGCCGCAAACACAAGCGTGGCCGCCGAGAAGGAGATGGGCGTGAAATCAAAGGGCTTTTCGGTGACGATATTGAAGAGGTAGAGGACGTTGCCCGCCAGGGGAAGGAGCAGCGCGAGCAGGATGACGGCGAACTGCCGGCGAAAAACGCCGCGTGTCCGGAGAAATGCCTTCAGCACCAGCACCCCGCCGGTGGCGAGGAGCAGGTAGTTGTAAATGGTGTAGGCCCAGAAAAACGGTCCGTGGACCACCTCGAGCGCCTGCACGCCACCCATCTCCACGAGCACCATGTCCTGCCACATGAGATGATGAGCGTCGTTCGTCAAAATGAGCACCAGGGTCAGAGCCGGCACGACCGCGAGTATGAGGCCCGTACGTCGGCGACGGGCCTTGAGATAGCCGAGGTAGTCGATGATATAGTAGAAGATGAGAGGCGGCGCGGCGACAATGCCGAGGTACTGGATGCGGGTGAGGAGCACTTTCGTCTCCAGCCCGCCGCCAAGAAAGAGCAGTCCCTCGAAGAACGCCCACCAGCCGCTTGCGAGCAGACAGAAAACCAGAGAGCGCCGCCCCGCCCGCGCCCCGCGCGAGATCGCGAGCAGGGCCGTGAGCACGGCCATCAGCGCAGATAAGAATGCGAAGATGACGTAGTAGAGTTCAGCCCTCATCGTGAGAATCCTGGCATGATTTTCGTCGGATTTGGGGTCCGTGGCAATGGTGGATTTGCATCGCAACAGTCATTGACACAATTATACAAAAGTGTATATTTAGACTAATGAGATTTGAGCGTGTGGTTGAGGCTCTCGGTCAGTATCCCTATTTCGACTTGAGCACGCTTCGAACACTGTTTCCCGAGAAAGCGTCGACCGCAACGGTACAAGTTTACAGGTGGAAACGAAGCGGCCGTCTGCTGGAACTTCGGCGAGGCTTCTACGCGCTGGCAGGGCCTTACCGCCGGGCGCCGCTCCACGGACCCGCCGCAGCGGAGGCGATGTACCGCCCGTCGTACTTGAGTCTCGAGTGGGCGCTCGGCTGGTACGGCCTGATTCCCGAGAAGGTCGTCACATACACCTCGGTCAGCACCAGAGAAACGCGAACGTTTCACAATGCACTCGGCACGTTTACCTACCGCACGATCAAGCCCGAGCTCTTCTTTGGCCACGAGACTCGCCGCATCATGGACGCCGAGGTAAGGGTCGCCGAGCCCGCGAAGGCACTGGTCGACTACTGGTACCTCGAAACCGGAGAGTGGACACCGGCGCGAATGGAGTCGCTGAGATTCGACCCCGCAGCCCTCGACGACTCGCAGCGAATCACCGACATCGTCGAAGCGCTGGACCGGCCGCGAATCCGCCGCGCGCTTTCCGCGTGGAACGATTATGCGGCCGCCGAAGGAGAGTACGAGGAGATCGACGGATGAGGTCCGAGGCGATACGAATCGCACGGGCCGAGGCTGATCCAGCCGCCCGGCTCAATCTTCTGCGGGAGTATCTCCAGGCTCAGATCCTCAGAAGCCTCCATGAAGCGGAGGCGTTTCTCAGCCTTTCGTTCGTCGGCGGCACCGCCCTGCGCTTTGCCTACTCCATCGCAAGATTCTCCGAACATCTCGACTTCACCGTCGAGACCCCGGCATCCTATGCGCCGCGGGACTGGCTCTCGAAACTTTTCCGCGACTTGAGGCGCGCCGGGTACGACGCCACAGTTGCGTGGAATGATCGAAAGACGGTCCACACCGGCTGGGTCCGCTTCTCCGAGCTCATTCAGGAGCTCGACCTCACCTCGGCGCCGAATCGGAAGATCGGCATCAAGCTGGAGATCGACAGCAGCCCGCCGGCCGGTGCTGAGACGAGAAGTGTCGTGGTCCAACGGCACGCGATGGTCGCACTGCGCATCCACGACCTTCCCTCTCTCATGGCGGGAAAGATCCATTCCGTAGTAACGCGTCCGTTCACGAAGGGCCGAGACTGGTACGACCTCCTGTGGTATCTCTCACAAACTCCTCCCGTTGCACCGAACGAGACGCTGCTCGAGAACGCCCTGGGGCAAACCGCACCACGTCGCAGGTCCGTCCCGTGGCCCGAGCTCGTGCGCGACGCACTCAGCGCGGCCGACATCGACGCGGCCCGCCGCGACATGGCGCCGTTTCTCGAGCACCCGGAAGAGGCCGCCTGGATTACCGCCGAGCACCTGCTCAACCTCCTGGACAACTCGGCGGGCGAAGGTTGAACACCGTTCCCGCATCGACGCACCCGCCCGCCCCGCGCTATCATGACCGGCATGACCACCCAGCTCATCGGAACGAAGAAGTCGAAGGCCACCCAGAAGGCTGAGCGCTACCTCAAGGAGCGCGGAATCGAGTTTCAGTTCGTGGACCTCACCCAGCGCGGCCTCAGTGCCGGAGAGCTCGATCGTATCGCCGAAGCTGTCGGCGGACACGAGACCCTCATCGACACCGACTCGAAGGCCTACGCGAAGCGGGGAATGCAGTAC
>JAAAOR010000062.1 GCA_009908735.1 Spirochaetota bacterium
CCTTGTTGATTTTCTCCAGAGAAAACAGTTGTTCCAGATCCGCGGTGGTAAAAAACTCCCGCGAGTCATCATAAGCCCACCCGAGCAGCGTCACGTAGTTGATGATGGCCTCGGGAAGGTAGCCCTGTTTGCGGAACTCCACCGCGCTCGTCGCGCCGTGGCGCTTGGAGAGCTTCTGCCCGTCCTTGCCCATTACCATCGGCAGGTGGCAGTACGTCGGCGGCTCCCAGCCGAAAGCCTTGTAGAGCAGCACGTGGAGGGACCCGGAGGGAACCCACTCCTGTGCGCGCAGGATGTGCGTAATCTGCATGTAGTGGTCGTCGACGACGTTCGCCAGGTGGTAGGTGGGGAGGCCGTCTGACTTTAACAGCACCGGGTCGGCGGGGATATCCTTGTTCTTGCGCTTCACCTTGCCCAGGACGACATCCTCGAAGGTCGTATCCCCTTCCAGCGGCACCTTGAAGCGAACGACCGGTTTTCTGCCCTCAGCCTCGTAAGCGGCCCGCTGTTCTTCGGTGAGATCCCGGCTTCGCCGATCATAACCGCCGGACGCCTCGCGCATGGCCTCGAGCTCCTCCGGGGTTTCGTAGGCCTTGTAGGCAAAACCCTTCTCGATGAGCTCACCGGCATGCTTCCGGTAGAGCCCCTCGCGTTGCGACTGCACATAAGGCTCGAAATCCCCGCCGACGTCGGGCCCCTCGTCCCAATGAATACCGAGCCACTCGAACGTCTCGTAGATATCGCGCAGCGCGCGCTCGTCGTAGCGCTCCTGGTCGGTATCCTCGACGCGCAGTATAAACCGACCACCCGCGGAGCGTGCGAAGAAATAGTTGAACAGGGCCGTACGGACCCCACCGATATGTTGAAGCCCCGTCGGCGACGGGGCATACCGAACGCGAACGCTCATAGTTACCTCTGACGGAAGTGTGTGAACCGAGACGCTACGCGGAAATTATATTTGCGCCCATCCCGACGGTCAACCAAGCGCTCGGGCGGGGCGCCGCCGGCAGCCCGGCGTTCGCACGGGCGGGTCCCGGTGAGCCTTGACTGTTGCGTCTGCCGCAGTACCTTTCCCAAATGCGCATGGTGTGGTGGATAAAGCGGGATTTTCGATTAACCGATAACGCCGCATTGGCTGAGGCGTGCCGGCGGGCGTGGCGCGACGGCGGCGAGGTGCTGCCGGTCTATGTCTTCGAGCCATCGCTGCTCCAGGCTCCGGATACGGGCGCCCTTCACATTCATGTCATCCTCGGGGCCCTCCAGGGCCTCCGGACGGCCCTGCGTGCGCGTGGCGCCGAGCTTCTCGTGTTACACGGCGAGGTACCGACGGTCTTCGAGAGTATGATATCGAATGCCGGCGGCCACGGCGGCGAGATCGCGGCCATTTTCGCGGAAGAGGAGACGGGAACACGGGTGACCTTCCAACGGGATACACGGGTGCGCCGATGGGCCGAAGAGCGCGGAGTTTCGTTTCGCGAGTTTCCGCACAACGGGGTTATCCGCGGCCTCTCCGACCGCGACGAGCGTATGTCCGTTTGGAGAGCCCGGATGGAGGCCCCCACCGAGCCCGCGCCGACGGCCATTCCGATGTCACCGGCAACCCGCAGGCGGGCCGGCCGGACCGCCATGCCCTCGGCCTCCGATCTCGGGTTCCCCGCACCCAACGGTGCGGTGCAACGCGTCGATGAAGACGGTGCACGCATCGTTCTCGAGAGTTTTCTGTCGACCCGTGGACGAGAGTACTCGAAGGGCATCAGCTCGCCTGAGGCGGCACGCCACAGCGGTAGCCGTCTCTCACCACACCTTGCATGGGGCACGGTAAGTCTGCGGCAGGCGCTTCACCGCCTGGACGAGCGGGTAACCCAGATCCGCGCTGACCGAACGCAGAGCGCGGAGCGTGCCTCGGCCGTGCGCGGCTGGCTCGGACCACTGAGGTCCTTCCGATCGCGGCTGTACTGGCACGACCATTTCTGCCAACGACTGGAGAGCGAGCCCGAAATGGAGTTTCAGCCCCTGAACCGGGTCTACGAGGATCTCCCCTACGATGCCGACCCGGACCTCGAAGTGCGCCTGTGGGCAGGGCGCACGGGCTTTCCCATGGTCGATGCGACGGTACGCTCGCTCAGCGCGACGGGGTTTTGCAACTTCCGCATGCGAGCAATGCTCGTGTCATTTGCCACATATGCCCTGCATATTGACTGGCGAAACCTCCGCGACCCCATGGCGAGAATCATGGCCGACTACCTTCCCGGTATCCACATTTCGCAGTTACAGATGCAGGCGGGCGTGGTCGGAATCAACACCGTTCGAGTCTATAATCCCACCAAGCAACTGCTGGACAACGATCCCTCGTGCCGATTCGTTCGGCGCTTCATTCCCGAGCTCCGCGACGCGCCACCGCAGGCAATCATCGCCCATGCAGTGCGCGGTGTCGACAGTCCCTCCCACGGCACGCAGGGGCGTTCGACCGAAGCCGCCGAGTCACTGACCGATGCCGACAGTGCTCTGGGCGGCTACCCGCCACCGGCAGTCAACTTTCGGGATGCGGTAAAAACGATGCAAGGTGAGATTTACCGACGCAAGGGATCCGCCGCGGGAAAGCGGGAGGCCGAGCGCGTTTTAAACAAGCACGGCAGTCGCCGTCGCGGAGGACGATCGTGACACCGCCGACTTACGCCGCCCGGGTACCATCCGAGAACACCCACGCGCTCGCGTCGCGCACGAGCTTGGAGAGAACGATCACCTGGAGGTTACCCCGATTCTTCTCCACTTGCTTGTTCCACTGCTCGGGCGTGTATCTCGACTGGAAGCCTTTTTTGCGCTCCAGCACGATGTTATTGATCTGGTTATCACTGACGGTGAATGCGTCGAGAAGGTAGAGAGTAAGGAGGGCGAGAACATCGTTCTTGGTGCGCCGTTGAAGATCAACGAGAACCTGCTTGGCGTTCTCAGACTCCTGTTTAAGCATGAGCGCGAATGCGTAGGACCACTCGATCCACTCGCGGTCGGCGCACCTCGGGTTGCTTCGCATTTCTTCGTAATAGCTCTTCATGTCTTCTGCGTCGTTTCGCAGCAAGTGCGGGATGCCGAAGTGCAGGGCGAAACGGGGAAGCAGCGACGGGCGATTTTCTCGAAGAAACTGCTCGAGCTCCGTTATTTTTTCGGGCTGAGAGGTGATGACATAGGTATTGATCAGAACACGGAGGTGTTGTTTGCCGAGACGCCTTTTGGTAAAGACACGGTCCTCGATGTAATCGATGAGACCGTACCAGTCCTCCCGTTCGAGCAGCCTGAACAGCTTCCAGTTCCAGACGAAGTACCCGTTCAGCCCGGCGAGGACGGCCAGAAAAATAACGGCGACAGTCCAGTTCTGGGCCCAGAACATCCGGGTATAGTCCCAGCCAAGCATGAAAAAGGGAATTAGGAAAATGAACAGGAACGAGACGATGACGATCGCGTTGAAGATGATGAAGATGACCTTAAACTTCATCTCGTTTTCCCCTATAATGCATCGCAGATAAGTCTAAATGATCGCCACTACGTGGTCAACGGACGGTAAAAATGGAACAATTGCTTGTTCACGGCATAACACCAGGCAAGTATTTCAATAAGGAAGTCTACCTCGACGACCGCTATATCCTGCTCTCCCCCGACACGCCGTTCACCGAGCGGCTCAGAGACCGCATGCTCAAGTGGGGCTTCGAGTACATGAAGACCGACGGCGAGCAGGTAGATACCCCTGGCGCTGGGCCGGGAGCCCAGGCGACCGAAAATGCTCCGCTGGTCGCCGTCGAGGAGGGCGTGCGCGAGGGAGAGATTCTGAGGGAGGTCCACGACGCCTATACCGACGGGCTGAACTTCACCGAAAAGCTCTTCACGAACTTTGTGACAAAGAGCGAGCTTCCACAGCGTGGCGTTACCGACAAGATCAAAGAGCTCAACGATCTCGTTCGCGGACACGGGAAGCAGGCGCTGCGGATTTCTCACCTGCGAAACGAGGATAAGAACTACGTGGTCGAGCACTCGGTAAAGACGACTCTGCTCTCGCTCGCCATCGGCAATACCGTAAAGCTCCCGCATCACAAGCTTATCGAGCTCGGAACGGCATCGCTCCTGCACGAGATCGGCATGATACGGCTACCGCCCCAGCTCTACATGACGGATCGTCAGTTGAGCGAGCAGGAACGCAAGTCCATTACCGCGCACACCCTGCTGGGATTCAAAATCCTCAAGCAGTACTCGTATCCGCTCAGCGTCTGCCTGGCGGTCCTCGAGTGTCGGGAGTATCTCAACGGGACCGGCTATCCACGAGGTCTCGACGGCGAGAAGATCTCCTTTTACGCGAAGGTCATCTCGGTCACGAGCACCTTCGCCGCCCTTGTCTCGGATCGCCCCTATCGTGAGGCCCGCGACGGTTACGCATCGATGCTCGAGCTCCTCAAGGGGCGGGACACCCTCTACGACGCCACGGTGCTCAAGGCGCTCATCGCCAATCTGTCCATATATCCGCTGGGGACATTCGTAGAGCTCGCGAACGGTTACCGCGGCATGGTTGTGGATACCAGCCCGGACAGCCCCCGCGCTCCCATTGTGCGCCTCATGCGCTCCCCCGACGGCGAGCGCTACGTGGACCAACCCCACGTGAGGACGATCGAGGAGGACTACCGCATTGCCCGCTCCCTCAACGGCGACGAAGTGCAGGAGCTCACGCAGGCATAGCACATCATGCACTCTGTAAACGTATCTCTACCAGACGGCGCAACCCGAGAGTTTCCAACCGGCACGCGCGTAGCTCAAATCCTCAGCGAGACAGGCTACAGCGTCGACGGAGAGCCGATTATTGCCGTACTCGCAAACAATGAGCTGACCAGTCTCTACTATCGCCTCGACGTGAATACGAAGCTAGAGGCGGTAACCATGAGCACGACGGAGGGCCGACGGGTCTACCGCCGCAGCCTGTGCTTTCTCCTCGCCATGGCAGCCCAGGATGTCTGTCCGGACCGGCATCTGGTCATCGGGCATTCGCTCGGAAACGGATACTACTACCGCTTCGAGGACAGCGACCAGGTCGACGATGCGGAGGTCACGCGACTGGAAAAGCGGATGCGTGAGCTGGTCGAAGAGGATATTCCGATCCTCCGGCGCCTTATCTCCTACACCGATGCCCTCGATTACTTCGAACAAAACGGCATGGACGATACGGCTATGCTTCTCAAGCATCGAAACGATTCGAAGATCCCGGTGTACACCTGCGGCGGTATGATGGACATCTCGCACGGGCCGCTGGTGCCGCAGACCGGCACACTCACACACTTCGAGCTTCGCCCCTATGCACCAGGCTTCATTCTCCGGTTTCCACCGGACGACGATCCCTACCGGCTGGGGCCGTTCGAAGCAAGCCCCATCCTCTTCTCCATATATCAGGAGCATAAACAGTGGGGGAAGATTCTCAACGTGAGCTCGGTGGGAAAGCTTAACGACCTCACAGTAACCGGAGGCATCCGCAATTTTATCCGGGTCGCCGAGGCCCTGCAGAACAAGAAGATTGCGGAAATCGCGGACCGCGTCCACGATCGCCGTGAAGACGTTCGGATTGTGCTCATCGCCGGTCCCTCGTCCTCAGGTAAAACGACCTTCGCCAAGAAGCTCTCGATACAGCTGACGGTGCTCGGCTTCAAGCCCGTCGCGATAGGACTCGACGATTACTTCGTACCACGCGAACAAACACCACTCGACGAGGACGGGGATTACGACTTCGAGCACATAGACGCCATCGATATCCGGCTCCTCAACGAGCACCTCGAGGCGCTGCTTTCCGGGCGTGAGATCGAGCTCCCGCACTTCGACTTCAAAACCGGCGAGCGCACCCCCGCTGGTGGCCACCACATCAAGCTGCCCGAACGCGGTATTCTCATCATGGAGGGCATCCACGGGCTCAACGATGCCCTAACCCCGCGTATAGAGGCCTCGCAGAAGTTTAAAGCCTACGTATCGGCGCTGACGCAACTGAATCTCGATGACCACAACCGTATCTCCACAACCGACAATCGCCTCATCCGTCGCCTCGTGCGCGATCACCAGTTCCGCGGTCACGACGCCCTCGAGACGCTGCACATGTGGCCATCTGTTCGCCGCGGTGAAAACCGGAACATCTTTCCGTTCCAAGACTCAGCCGACGTCGCATTCAACTCCGCCCTCGATTACGAGCTCGGCGTGTTGCGAAATCACGCACTCCCGCTCCTCGACGAGGTCAAGCCCTACCACGACGTCTACCATGAGGCGATTCGGCTGCTTTCATTTCTCGAGAACTTCACGCCGATCCCGGAGAAACACGTGCCCGACGACTCTATACTGCGGGAGTTCGCCGGGGAGAGCGGGTTCAGCTACAAGTAAGGCGGTGGCCCAGTGCCTACCCCCGTGACGAACCCCGTGTCCGGCCAGGTGCCTGCGTCGGTGCAGGACCGGGCGTCATGGGGCACCGCCGAATAGCGGGTGGTCACCGAGCGCCTGCTGCCAATCGCCCTTCAGCGTAGGCCGCTCGAGGGACGCGGACAGCATATCGAGGAACTCATCACGCGCCATGTTCCGTGCCCCGAAGCGGTCCAGATGCTCGGTATGCATCTGACAGTCCACGCAGTCGAAGCCCCGTTCGGACAGCACCCGCACGAGGGTCACGAATCCCGCTTTTGACGCGTCGGAGACGCGCGCGAACATGGACTCGCCGAAGAACATACCGCCGAGACTGACCCCGTACAGGCCGCCCGCCAGCTTCCCATCCTTCCACACCTCGAGCGAATGGGCGTAGCCGAGAGTATTGAGAGTGACATATCCCTCGATCATGTCGTCAGTGATCCACGTGCCGGCTTGCCCGCTGCGGGGAGCGACGCTGCAGGCCGTTATGACCTCGTCGAACGCAAGGTCCAATGTGAATGAGAAGCGACCGCGGTTCAGGGTCCGCCGAAGACTCTTCGGCGTGTGCAGCTCCTCGGGGAAAAGCACGAACCGAGGATTGGGAGACCACCACAGAATCGGCTCACCGTCCGAGTACCACGGGAAAATGCCCTGCGAATACGCGGAGAGGAGGACACCCGGTGAAAGGTTGCCGCCGGCTGCCACCAGCCCCTCCGCGCCCGTCTCGCGAGGAGAGGGAAACGCAACCCGCTGCTTCTCACCGAGATACGGGAAGCCCTCGCTCATCCAACAACGCTGAAGGGGCACCGGCCGACAGCTGCGCCCGAGACGCTACCCATCGTCACCGGCGGCTTCCGGAGCTTCAATTGCCGGGCGCTCGTCGGATTCGATCTCCCCGGGCTGAGGAGTACCCTCCGCCCGTATGACAATATCCTCGTCTTCAACGTCAACTACGGCCGTCCCGCCGTTCTCGAGCTCACCAAAGAGCACCGCGTCAACGAAGAAGGACTTCACCTTGTCCTCTACGAGGCGAGAAATGTTCCGTGCGCCAAACTCTTCCGAGTATCCGTGCTCCGCCAACCAGGTGAGCGCGGCAGGAGTGACCTCGACATCCACCTTCTTTTCGGCAAGCTGCGAGTTGAAGGCCTTGATCTCCTTGCTGACGATGTTCTCGAGGACTTCGGTGGCAAGCGCGTTAAAGATGACGACCTTGTCGAGGCGGTTGCGAAACTCGGGGCTAAAAATGCGTTCCACTGCATCGTTTACAGCCTCATTGGTGATCTGCCGCTCGCCGAAGCCGATCATCGGCTTTCCGATTTCCCGGGCACCGGCGTTCGAGGTCATGATGATGATGACGTTTCGGAAATCCGCCTTCTTGCCCGTGTTGTCGGTCATCGTGGCGTAATCCATCACCGAGAGCAGAATGTTAAAGATGTCCTGGTGTGCCTTCTCGATCTCATCGAGGAGGAGCACCGCATGGGGTGTCTTGCGGATGGCGTCGGTGAGCAGGGCGCCTTCCTCGTAGCCGACATAGCCAGGAGGCGAACCGATGAGACGCGAGACGGTATGCTTTTCCTGGTACTCACTCATGTCGAACCGATGCATCTCCACTCCCAGCGTAGAGGCAAGCTGGCGTGCGAGCTCGGTCTTGCCCACGCCGGTGGGACCGACGAAGAGGAAGTTTGCCACCGGCTTGTCCGGGTTACGGAAGCCGGCTCGCGAACGCTTGACCGCCTCGACGACCGAGGCAATAGCATCGTCCTGGCCAAAGACCACCTGATGAAGGTCCTGATCGAGGTGTGCGAGCCGGTCCTTCTCCGAGGTTCCCACACTTCGTTCGGGGATTTTTGCGATCTTGGAGACGACCTTTTCGATATCGTGCTCGCTGATGGTGACCGGCTCCGCGTCGTGCTCGGAGGCCTCCACACGCATTCGGATGTAGGCGCCGGCCTCGTCTATCACATCGATCGCCTTGTCGGGAAGGTGCCGATCGGTTATGTAGAGATGCGAAAGATGCACCGCAGCCTCGAGCGCGTCCTCGGTATAGGTAACGTTGTGGTACTCTTCATACTTCTGCCGCAGGCCTTTGAGAATCTCAACCGTCTCATCTTCGCTGGGCTCCAGCACCTCTATTTTCTGAAATCGCCGCGAGAGCGCGCGGTCCTTCTCGAAGTACTTCTTGTACTCCTCGTAGGTTGTCGAGCCGACGCACCGGATTCGACCTGAGGAGAGAGCGGGCTTTAGCATGTTGGAGGCGTCCATCGACCCGCCGGCCACGGCGCCCGCTCCGACTACGGTGTGGATCTCGTCGATGAACAGGATGACGTCGTCTCGCTTTTCGACGGCCTTGATGACCTGCTTCATCCGTTCCTCGAAGTCGCCGCGATAGCGGGTGCCGGCGAGCATACCGCCCATGTCGAGCGCGAGCACGCTGTAATCCTTGAGAACCGGCGGCACGGTGCCGTCCGCAATCCGCTGGGCAAGCCCTTCGGTTATGGCGGTCTTCCCGACACCCGGGTCACCGAGGTGAACCGGATTGTTCTTCATGCGGCGGCACAGCACCTGCACGGTACGCTCGAGGATGTCCTCGCGTCCGATGAGGGGCTCGAGTCTGCCCTCACGGGCCTGCTCGGTAAGGTCGGTGGTGAACTTCGAAAGGGCGTCTTTTTTCTTTGCCTTGCCGCCCTCTTCCTCGCCCTCTTCGGCTTCGCCGAGACCCGGCGTGCCCTCCTCGCCTGCATCCGTGTCGGGAAAGGGCTCGTCGCTCTCTACCTCGTAATCCTCTTCCTCGACGCCTTCAGCGTCGGAGGAGGAAACACCGTGGGAGATGATCTGCAGCAAGTCGACGCGCTGCAGCCCGGCTTTCTTCAGAAAGTAGGCACCGAAGGACTCATCCTCGTCAAATATCGACACGATTATGTCACCGATATCGACCTCTTCCTTGGAGGCGGCCTCGGTGTGGAAGACCGCCCGCTCGATCACGTTTTGGAAACCCAGCGACTGCAGCGGATCGGCCCCGTCGAGCACAGGCACCTTCTCTTTGAGGTGCTGGTCGAGCTGAGTGCGTACGCCGTCCGGATCCACGCCGCATTCGGCGACGACGTCACGCGGATAATCGAAGTGAAGCGCCGCATACAGCACGTGCTCCGGCGTCAGATACTCATGATTTCGTTGCTTTGCTTCCTGGTATGCAGCGTTCAAAATTGCCTGAAGTTCTCTATTTATTCGCATGGGTCAGCCCCCGTTCATTCCTTCTCGATCGTGCACTTGAGCGGATATTGCCGCTCCCGGGCCATCTTATGTGCCTGGTTGACCTTCGTTATGGCAACGTCGTAGGTAAAAGACCCGACGTTACCCTTGCCGTTCTTGTGGACATGCAACATGATTTTCGTTGCATCCATCACGGTCTTGCGAAAGACCTTCATCAGTACCTCCACGACGAACTCCATGGTAGTGTAGTCGTCATTGTGCAGGAGAACCCGATACATGTCGGGCTCTTTAACCTCTTCCCTGGTTTTTTCCTTTATGTCTTCCGATTCTCCAGGAAACATATATCTCCGCCCGACCTTTTGATTCAAGTACAGCCGAAAGATAATAGCGGTTGCTTCAGCCGGTCAAACGTTCACGTGCGGCGACGGTAGGCGCGGACGTATCCGCAGGTCGGCGGCATCAGCTTGTCGTATTTGGCGTGGAAGATAGTGACCTTTCGACAGTCGGGGTTTACCTCGAACCGGCGCTCGTACACGGTGCACCGTCGGCTTGCCGTGTCCAGATATCGGCAGGGCTGCGTATAGTCGATGGAGACACCACCGCCGTTGAGCCGGCTGCGTTTGTAGCAGCAGAGCCCGCAGCCGGTGCACAGCGACTCCCATCGCTCGCGCCGGCGCCGTAGGCGGGCGGTCAGTCGCTTCAGCATGCGGGGCTAAAACTCCCTCGGCCCAAAGTACCCCGCCTCGTCGCGCCCGCTGCGGCGAATCAGGTAGGCCTCGACCTCGAGGGGGATATACGCTCGACCGAAGTCCGTGGCACTTCCGGAGGTAACGCGGAGTGTGTAGCGTCCGCTGGGCCGCGCGACCGAGTCATCGGCAATGCTGCGAATCCCGTCGTCTTCGTAGAGAAACAGGCTCTCACCGCCGGACTCAGAGCTCAGGAACTCGAGCGCGTCGTGGCGCTGTCCCTGCACGACGTAGACCACGTACAACCGGATGTGGTTATTGCGCAGCAGGGCGGAGAGCTCCTGCAGTCCGTAGTTCTGAAAGGCGCCCTGCCCCAGCCGCCCATCGGTCACGAACACGATCGCGCGGTGCTCGCGGGTGTCGAGGAGCGAGGTCGCTGAGAAATAGAGTCCGCGGTCGAAGGCCCACTCGGGTGAAAAGCCCTGCGGTGATGCCGCCTCCGCGGCAACCCGCCCGCTCGAGGATCCCGCCGGTGCTTCCAGAACCGGCGATTCCCCCGCGGACACTACCCGCAGGTCCGCATTTGCCGCGGACGCCAGCTGTGTTGCGGCCTCACCCATCGCCTCGCGCTGCCGGGCCATAGCCGGAGACTTGTCGAGAAGCAGGGCGATCTGGCTACGATCGATAGCGTGGGCCGCAGCGATCAGCTCCGGCCCGCCGACCTGCCGGCCGTCCTCGGTCACGAAGAAGTTGGTTTCATCGAGACCGACAATGGGATCGCCGAGGCGGTTCTCCACCGCAAGGTCGATGTA
>JAAAOR010000030.1 GCA_009908735.1 Spirochaetota bacterium
CGCAGAGCGCCGCATTCCGAGAGCTGTGTCTGGCGCGGCAAGGCCTCGAGGTGGTGCAGCACGGCTCACTGACGTACTCACAGCTGCAGGCGATTATCGGGCACGTGCAGGCGGTTCGCCCGGCCCGGGTCTTGGATCTGGGCTGCGGAGTGGGGGAGCCCGGCGTGCTGATTGCCCGAGCCGGCGGCGCCGGCCTTCTCGGCGTCGACCGCTGCACTTCCGCCATTTCCCTCGCAGAGCGAAGTGCGACCCGCGATGCGTCTTTTATCCTCGCCGACCTCGAGGCGTACTCCTCCAGAGCGCCCCGGGACAGCGCCGACGTAGTACTGGCAATCGACGCCCTCTATTGGACCGAGGATCTCGAGTCATTGCTAAAAGACGTTTTCGAAATCGTGACCCCGGGTGGATGTTTTCTTTGTATCTCCAGTGAGTTCGACGAAACGCGAAGCGGAGCTGCGGTCCTTGCCCCGGACGAGATGGAGATCGGGGCGGCTCTCGAGGCCGTTTCCGAGGAGCGGGGTGACCTGCGCGTCGAGAGTCGGGATTTCACCGAGGAAGAACGATCTCTGTGGCTCGGAAGTCTCGCGCTCTGCGAGGAATGGGAGGAAGCGTTCACTGCTGAGGGGCGGGCCTACCTGCTGCGAAACATCGTACGGGAGGCGGAATACCTTGAAAGCTCCATGCGTCACGGACGTGGTGCGCGTCGTCTTTTTGCAGCTTACCGTGCGGACGCTTCGTCTATCAGGCGCTCGAAACGGTCGAGAGCGGCAGCCGCTGTGTCTCGTGCTCGCCCCGTGTAGCGCTCGGGATGCGAGAAAAAATCCTCGGCGTCCGCGCCGTTGGTTTCGACAAGCGTGTCGGTAATCCTGCGCCAGGTGTCTGCATCGCGAGATAGAACCTCCTTTAGGCTGATTTCCTCGTTAGCCGCAGCGAGGGTAGCACGCCTGACCGCCTCGTGAGCGTCGGGGAGTCCGGAGAGGGCGAGGAGGATGTAGGCCGGTTCCGCCAGCACGCTATCTCCACCCGCGGAGAGGTTCTTCCGCATCTGCGCGTGGTCCAAGACGAGACGGCCCGCCACGCGCCGCATGCGCTCACACGCCGCGACGAAACCGGATACATACTCGGCGATGAAACGGCTCGAGGCGGAGTTAGAGAGATCCCGTTGGTGTTCGGAGATTTGGTCCATGTAGGCGGTCATGATTCGCGGTGCGAATGCCTTCCAGAGGCTCTTCACGTGCTCGCTGTTCCAGGGGTTTCGCTTCTGCGGCATCGTTGAGGAGCCCACCTGGTGTTCACCAAAGGCCTCCGCAACCTCGGCAATTTCGCTTCGCTGCAGGTGCCTGAAGTCGTCTGCGATGTTTGCGATGATGCCGAAGGCGGTGTTTATCGCGTGGAGGAGATGAAGCATGGGCTCCGGGGGAACGATCTGCGTTGCCACGTCCGCCGGCTCGAGACCCAGGCTCGAAAGCACGCGGCGCTCGAGCTCGCGCGGGTCTGCCGTTAGCACAGAGGTTGCATTGTAGGCCCCCACGGCGCCGGAGAGCTTGCCGACGAGGCCCGTGGCGCGGCGACGTATCTCCTCTATTGCTGCTCCGAGCCGCGCGACGTATGAGGAGACAGCGAAGCCGAACGTGATGGGCACGGCATGCTGCCCGTGGGTCCGGCCCACCTGCGCAGTGTCGAGCTCTCGTCGTCCCAGGCCGATGAGCTCCCGCTGTAGGGACTCGAGAAGCGGCAGCACGACGTTTGCGACCACCTCCCGGTAACGCAGCGCCGTCGCGGTGTCGAGCACATCCATCGACGTCGCTCCGAGGTGGACGAAGGGGCGCAACGACTCCGGCAGGTAACGCTGCGTGACGTTTACCACCGCTCGAATATTGTGCTGGGTGTGCTCCTCCTCGGCGTAGACCTCTTCGGGCTTCACGCGTGAGGAGAGCTCGGCAACCTCGGCGCGCAGGTCCCGCGCGCCATCGAAGAATGCTTTCACGTGGGCGTCGAGCAGCGCGGCCTCCACGCGAACGATATAGGTTACCGTGGCGTCTTCGCTGAGGTAGCCGGAGAGCCGGTCAAAGAGCTCTCGATTTGCAAGGTAATAGCGGTGATCGAGTGGTGAGAGATTGCTGAAGATGCTCCGTTGCACACACAACGATGGCCCGAAGCAGCTCCGGCTGTCAACGCCGTTGGCGTCGCGAGCGCCGAAATCCCTTGTTTTCGAGCTCAGCATCGAGCCAGTCGATGAACTCCTCGGCACCTCTTGGCGGAGCGGTGAAGAGGCTCACCGCGACAAAGAGCACCGTAGTTATCCCCGCGCCCCACACCGACGGCCACCAGCCGAGAGGGTAAATATTCCCGAGGTACATGACGGCAGTGAGTATGCCTCCGATCGCCATCGAGATGACTGCGCCCGCCGCGGTGCCCCGTCTCCAGAAAAATGCCCCAATGATGGCCGGAGCCATGACCAAAAGGCCTCCGGATGCCATGCTCGATATCACAGTAATCAGCCCCGGTCTGAACCAGGCAAAAACGATACAGGCGACCAGCAGCACGAGCATCGCCACACGCCCGAGCAGGCGTTCGGAGCGCTCGGGTACGTCCGGCTTTATATGTTTTACGATGTCTCGAACGAAGAGAGAGCTCAGCGTGAGGATGATTGAGCCGAGCGTCGAGGTTGCGGCGGCAAAGATACCGATGAAGATGATCAGACCAAGAAGGGTTGGGACCTGCGTAAGTAGTGTCGGCATGGCCTCATCGGGGTTCTCGAGTCCCGGAAGCAGCACGGCGGCCTGATAGCCGAAAAGTGTGCTTATGATCGTGTAGAGGAACCCGAAGGCGGCAAAGTAGACAATCATCCTCTTCAGGCTCACGATCCTGTCCGGAACGTACATCCGCTGAGAAACCTGTGGATTGGTTAACGCAAAGAATGCCCAGGGCAACGTGAGTCCGATGAAAAGCTGAGGGTCCCAGTTGAATGTGAGGAGCTCGGGGTTGTTCTCGGATACCGTGGTCAGAAACTCTCCGGGCGATCCAAAGAACTGAAACGCGACGAATACCAGGGCGATGATGGAGGTGACGAGCATCGTCACGGCCTGAAATGCGTCGGTCCAGGCTACGCTTCTCATGCCGGCCCACCACGCGCTGAAACCCGACAGAAGTGCCATGACGAGAACGCCCGCCATGAAGGGGATGCGGCCGCCGGAGAGTCCCTCAACGAGGAAGCCGGCACCCATGAGTTGCACCGACGAATACGGAATGAGCATGACGAAGGATATCGTGGCGGCCACGACCGCGACGCTCTTGCTCTCGTAGCGGTGCGCGAGCAACTCAGGCGGAGTGATGTGCTCGAAGCGGTTTCCAACCAGCCAGAATCGTGGACCGAAGACGACGAGGAACATCACCGTAAAAATGAGGTAGGTCATCTCGAACCCGAGTGCGCCGACTCCCGAGCGATAGGTTAGACCTACCAGGCCGACCAGCATGAACGCACTGTAGGTCGTCGCTGCATAGGTCATGCCCGAGACAAAGCCCTGCATGCGTCGTCCACCGATGAAAAACTCCGATGCGCCGGCACCCATGCGCCGCCGTGCGGCCGTTGCAATCCAGGCCGCAACTACGGTCCACAGAAGCATGGCGATCCAGACGTAGATCGGCCTCATTCTTCACCCCAGTGTCGTATGTGCCAGGCGGCGGAAAGGATTATAAGCAGCGTGAGCACGCTCCAGAAAAAAAAGCTTCCCGCAAAGCTCGCCACATCGGCCAATATGAGGTAGGGAACAAGCACGTCGACCGCCATCACCACGAGTGCAAGAATCAGAAATGTACCACCTCTCAAGTTGCAACCTCCGCTTCCGTAATGTATCAACGCCGGGTGCCCGGCAGCTACCTTTTTCGGATTGACGGGAACGTTTATGGCCGGATTGCGTTGTGTCCATATCCCGACCGTCAGCGCGGGCGTTGCGGACACTTGATTTTTGCTCGGCCGCCGACTACCCTTGCGGTGGTGCAGGCAAGGGGTTCAACATGTGGGTGTACGGGATGAGGCATGACGATAGCTGAAATAGTCGGAGCAATAGATGGTCGAATCGTCATAGGGGATCGCCGGGAGCACAACGTGGTCTACGGTTTTTCATCGGACCTCATGAGCGATGTACTTACGATCATGCAGGACAACGTGCTTTTGATCACGGGCCTTGCAAATACTCAAACGATTCGGACAGCTACCATGGCGGATATCGCGACGATTCTGCTCGTGCGCGACAAGCATGCTACAGACGACATGAAGCAGGCAGCCGAGGAGAACGATATGGTGCTTCTCGAGAGCAGATACTCAATGTTTCGCGCCAGTGGAATACTCTATGCCGCCGGGCTGAAGGCCGTGTTCTGAAGCCGGGCAAGTGGGGCCCGTCATGAAGGATTACTTCGAGGACAACAAGTCGAGCATGGAAGAGCGTATACGGCGCCTGCAGGGAAAGCTAAAGGGCAGCCGTAACGCCTTCAACCGGAAGTCGATCATCGATGAGTTGAGCAAGCTCGAGCAGGAGCGTATCAAATCGGGAAATCTCTTCGCCCATGCCGGAACCTCAAACGGGCCGAATGCCGATGGGGGCGGCGCTGAAGCGGAAGACTTTCCCTATTTGGCCGCGTTGCCCGAGCGCTACCCCGAGATCGCTCGGCGTATTTCAACACATGAGCGTGATGTGCAGGCTGTACTCCTCTACACGCAGTACTTCGACGACGAGTTTCTCGGGATGCTTACCGAACGCAAGCTCAGGCTTGATGTGAAGTTTTCCATCGAGCGCGATACTTTCTACAACCTCTTCAGCAACCTCACCCGCCACCGTGACGACTATCTCGTCGAGGCCGATCGTGTTAGCTCCGGCGAGTATGCGAAGTCCTACGAGCAGGACATTCTCAAGCGACTCGTAGAGATGCGCCACAATCTCTTCATCGAAACCGATAGATTTTTCAGCCGCCTCGGCCGCTTTACGCATGATCTCGTGGATGATATCCAAGGTGACGGCATCCTCTGCCAGAACGCCGAAGACGAGCTCGAGTACACATCCATCGACCGGGAAAAGGCACTCCGCGGAAGAAAAGTCAAGCAAGGGGTGAACATGCTCGCCGAACTCTGCGACGAGGTTGTTGATTATCTCGATATTCCCGATTTCCAACGCTAGCAGGCGTCGGCGAATCTGATAGAGTGCGCACGAATGGCCGTTCCCCCGTATGCCTTGCCGGAAGACGTCAGTATCGTCACCTCCGAGCGTGACCGCACCGCGGAGATGAACTCGGTCTACCGTATCGAGGCCAAACGCAGCGATCGGAAGTTCACCTTTTACCTCAAGGTGACAAAGGGTACTCATGCCTCGATTGCGAACGAGCTGTCCGTGCTGCAGGAGTTGAACGAGCGACGTTTCCCCGTTCCCCAGGTACTGTGGCATGGCGTCGACAAACGGGAGTACATGGCGCTCGAAGAGCGCCCGGGAGTGATGTTGCGCGACTTCCTCAAGCCCTACAGCCGCCACCACGACGCATCACTTGTCGAGCCGACGCTTCATGATCTCGGGGTATGGGTCGGAAAGCTGCATAGCGCCGACGTAAAGTGGAAAACGAATCAGAGGACAGCGCTCTATTCCTTCCTCGGTGAGGAAGATCTGGAGGATGCGCGGTTTCGCGAAATTGTGCTCTGGCTTCGCTCCAATCCCCCTCCGGAGAAAGACATTGTGTTCGTCCACGGCGATTTAAACGACGCAAACGCTCTCGTACGAGACGGGTCGGTCACCGCACTTCTCGATTGGGAAGCCGCCGGGTGCGGATGGCGAGAGTACGAGCTGGCATGGATACTCCGCGAGCGGCGAAATTACATGAACACCGAGGAATCACGCCGAGCCTTTTTAGAGGGCTACGAGTCAATCACCACCTACGACGAGGACGCTCTGCGCTGGGCGTCGGTGATGAACTGCCTCCACGTCGCCTTCTGGTGCAAGGGCAAGTACCCGAACTTCATGGAATTCAACCTCGCGAAGGCGCGGGAGGCGATGTTTGCGGGTTTCGAGTAGTTTGGGCCGGATGCCGTGGGGCCGGCGGGCCGCACCTGCGCCGTGAGGTCAGGCGCCGTAGAGCTTGCGCACGTCGACGCAGCTGCCGGTTTCGACCTCCGGATCGCGCGCCGCACGGAGAACGAGAGAGGCGGCGACCGGCGGATCGGCGAGGCTGCCGGACTCCTTGAGATCGACGAATTTCGGACGGTGGGGAAACTTCTCGTCCGAGGTGCGGCGTATCAGGGCCTGCATGTCGGTGTCTACGACGCCGGGTGCGACGGCAATGATGCGTACGTCCCCGCGGGCTCCCTCCTCGAGTGCCGTGACCCTGGTAAACATCTCCACCGCCGCCTTGGTCGCGCAGTAGGCTCCCCAGCCCTCGTAGGGTTTCCTGGCAGCCCCCGAGCTTATGTTTACGGCGGTTCGGGGGTAGGCCACAGTGTTGGTGGCGGCGAGAAACGACGCGGTGAGCTGCATGAGGCCGGTGAGGTTTACTGCAACATGGGTTGAGAGCGCGGCCGTCGAGAGCTCGCGGACAGGGCCGAGCGGTTCCAGCACGCCGGCGTTGTTTACGAGCATCGCCTCTTCCAAGCTGCTTTCCCCTGCCGAGGAGAAAATCTCGTCGACCAAATTGGGAATCCGGCCGACATCCTGCAGGTCGAATTGGTGCTGCGTCAGCTGTGCCCCGGCATCGGAGGCCGCGTGCTCGAGCTCGTCGTTTCGGTGCCTCGAGATCGTGTGGACCAGCGCCCCCTCGGCAACTGCCTGATGCGCGATGGCTAGCCCGAGGCCCCGTGAAGTTCCGGTGATGATGTAGAGTCTCATACCACGATGGTATCCGTCAGGCGCCGGAGTAGCAACGGCAGAAAGTGTGCGACATGCCGAACGCAGTACCGTGTCCGGCCGCCGGAACCGTAGACTCAAACGTAGTCGCGGAGCTCGTCCGGGAACACCTGCTCGAGCTCGTAGTGGCGCAGGTCACGATTGCGCTCCTGCTCGGTCGATATCGATCGTACGCGGTACACGATCATGCCCGTGCTCGGCAGGGGAGGGCGGAGCACTGTTCCGTTCATATCGACGAGCGTCCCGAAAGACAGGCCGGAAGAAATCTCGATCTCATCGCCCTCAGGATAATGCATCATGTGGGTGAGGTAGCGCATGGCCGTAGTCTACGTGGCGGTCCAGCATGGGGCAAGCCATGGATGGAACGAGCCGGGATATCAGTGACCACCGACGATGCCGCTGGCTGCGAGGACGAGGACGAGAATCTCGGCGGTCACCATCGCGGCGTAGGCGAAGTCCCGACGGCGGAGGAACAGGACGACGAGAAAGAGAAAGCCGACCGGTGTAACCGCTGAAAGGACGGCCAGGGAACCGAGCGAAAGAAGATCGGCACGATGAACATTCGTCACCCAGGCCCAGAAATGCGGACGCTCGGTTTCAGCGACCGCTTCGTCGGCTGGTAGGTGCCACACCTCCGGCACCCGGTGCGCATCCATGTAAGATGGAAGCAGCGCAAAGGCGTATACGAGAAACGTGGCTCCGAGAAAGAGAAATCCGGCCAAGACCAAGTAGTGCAGGATGCGGCCATACTTTGTTTCGATTTCGTGACGTGTCTCATCGTGGTGTGCGTCGTGCATTACATAACCCCCGTTCCACTGAGAATCGAGCGAACTCCCGCAAGAAAGAGTATGGCGATAACCAGCCAGCGAACGAAGGCAGGCCGCGTTTTGCCGAGAAGACGGGCGCCGATCCGCGTGCCGATCATCATGCCTGCAACCGAAGGAACGGCGATCAACGGGAGCACCGCACCCCGGTTCAGATAGATCCATCCAGCTGCCGTGTCGTTGATAGAAAGAATCAGGCCGCTGGTGGCAACTGAGACCTTCAGCGGTGCTCCGAGCAGGAGATTTAGAGCCGGAACGTTGGCCCAGCCCGCGCCGATGCCGAACATACCGGCGAGGAATCCAATGCCGACAAAGAGCACGATTCCGAGAGGCATTCGATGCACATCCCAACGCACCTCTTCGCCGCTTCGTTCATCGAAGTAGATTCCATTGATTGATAGCGCTGTCGACAGTGCATCGGGTCTGCGGACCATCTCGCGCGAACCGCCGGCGGCACGTGCCATGAAGAGCACGATTGATACGATTGCAACGCCGAGTGCGATCTGCACCACATTGACCGGCAGCGCCAGGCCGACCATCGCGCCGGCAATGGACCCCACGGATCCGACCAGAGCCAACGGAATGGCAAGGCGCAGACTGGCGAGGCGACGGGTGAGAAACGTCGGCCCCGCGGACAGGGCGCCGCAGAGCGCAACCATCAGACCGGCGCCTCGGACGAAATCGAGATGGAAGGGGAAGATGCTGCTGACAATGGGGACGAAGAGCACACCCCCGCCCACGCCTCCGAGTGCGGCTATGACTCCGAGGGCCAGCGTAAATACGAACAGTAGCACTGCCCAGCCCCACCAGGGCATGGCCTCAGTCGCCAGGAGCGAGGTCGGTTCGGCGGCGAACACGGCGGTGGGAGCCGGCACAAACAGGAGGACGGCGAACAAAAAGAGCTTTGAGGCCTGCGACACGGGAAAACCCCAGATTGAGTATGAGTGATGCCGCCCGGGCGGCACGGAATCTCCCGGCACTATAGTCGACATGACTGCCCGGCAGCAACCACATTGGAAATCCGTTGCCCGGCGGATATACTCATGTTTTCAAGTGTTTTCGAGGAGGAAGCGGATGCACGTGAATCGGTTTGTCGGTCTCTCGGCTCTCGCGCTAACGATACTCTTTGTCTCTCACCCCGCCTGGGCGGAGCAGGGGCTCGGCCTCGGCATGAACGATACAGCGCCGCGGCTTCTTGGCGCAGTGCCCTCGGCGGCGCCTTCGGCTTCCCGCGTCGAGAGCGCAGCCTCTGCAGGCGCTTCGGGTTCGGCCTCGGCTGTGGCCCCGCTTCCCCGGACGGTGGACCTCTCGGCGCACATGCCGACCCCCGGTCACCAGGGACCGATCGGCAGTTGCGGCGCCTGGGCAACAGCCTACGCCCTGCGCTCCTACCAGGAAAACGTGCAACGCGGGTGGGGCGCAGACAGCGACTCGGAGGTTTTCTCCCCATCGTTTCTCTACAACTTGTTCTCCGATGGCGATGACCGCGGGGCGCACTTTCCGGGTCTTTTCGCCCTTCTCGAGGAGCACGGCTGTGCAACCCTCGCGACGATGCCCTATACGACCGATTTGACCGTCGCCCCTGGCGCGGAGGCCCTCGAGGAGGCTCAAAAGTATCGCATCATCTCCTACGAGCGACTCGACCCACAGAACCTGGAGGCGGTCAAGGCGGTTCTTGCCGACGGCGAGCCGGTCGTGTTCGGGGCGATGCTCTATCGTGACTTCATCAGCTACGACGGAGGTGTCTACACGCAACGTAGCCCGCAGGAGTACGGACGGCACGGGATGACGTTGGCGGGCTACGATGACGACCGCCGGGCCTTTAGGCTCATAAACTCCTGGGGCACGAGCTGGGGCGAGGAGGGGTACGCATGGATGAGCTACGATACGTTCCGCGACACCGCCTTCGAGGCCTACCTCGTGCAGGACCAGGTGGATGTACCGCAGGAGACCGCGCGGGCACCCGCCTCGGTTCGCGCCTCCGACGGCGCTTCAGTCGACATGGTCCGCATCAGCTGGAAGCCCGTAGGCGCTCCGGCGTTCTTTCGCGTCTACCGCGCGGATAACGGCAGCGGCCGATTCGAGCAAATCGGAACTGCGCGAAATCCCGGCTATCGTGACGAAAGCGCGCTTCCCGGTGTGGAGTACCTCTACGCGGTGCGCAGCGTGTCGGTCGCCGATGACGGATCCGAGCGCGAGAGCCCCATGAGCTCGGTGGCAATCGGTCGTCGCGCCGAGCCGGAGCCGCAGAGCTCACCACCGGGCACGCCGGGGGACCTCACCGCTTCGGTCGACGGGCGCGCGGCGCGGGTGAGCTGGAGCTCGGTGGACGGCGCCGACGGCTACCGGGTATATCGATTCGACGAGGAGAAGGGAGATTTCGTGGAGGTCGGTCGCACACGCGATACGGGGTTCCTCGACGAGACGATTGAAGGATCCGACACGGTGTCCTACGTCGTCACGGCCTTCAACGAATCCGGCGAGGGGCAGGCCACCAGGGCAGTCACCGTTTCGAACAGCGCGGCAACAGCCACCCTCGACGCACCTGAATGGATCGGCGTGGATGATCGAGCCGGCCCCGGTCGGCAGCGGCTGCGGTGGACCGCAGTCGCGGGTGCCGAGGCATACCGCATCGAGCGCTTCGACCCGAAGGCCGGGCAATGGATACCCCAGATGCAGGTGCAGTCGACGAGCTGGCTTCGTGACGAATGGGACACTCGCGGCACCTATCGGGTGGTGGCCCTCGCTGGCCCCCGCGAGGGTAACGCGACCCACGGCGTGGTCATGGGACGACTCGGCGTCGACGAGAATTCGTTCGACGACGCGGCGTACCGTGACGAAGAGTGGCAGCGCCGCCGCCGCGAGCTCGGTTTCTCGCGCACCGACGATCGAACCGTGCCCGCATCGGCGAGGACGGCCTACCGCGGGAGCTGGGACGATCGGGACCTCTTCGACTTCGAGGAGATTCAGTCGTTCTTCGAGGAGGCCCTCCGTGCGGAGGAAGAGGCTTTCCGGAAGTTTCGAGCAGAAGAAGATCGAGCGTTCGACGATTTCTTGGAACGGGATGGGCGCCGGTAGGGCACGGAGAAGCGACCGACGGGAATCGAACCCGCATCACCAGCTTGGAAGGCTGGGGTAATACCATTATACGACAGTCGCAGGCTGCACCACCATGTAGTAGATAGCAGTTGCCACGGGGTCCTGTCAAGGTGATGCATGATGCGCCCGGGCAGCCTGCGCCACCCGCTTGCGCGACGGGCCGCTCCTGCTCTAGACTCAGAGCCAACACAGCGCAGCAATCGGAGAGCTAGAGATGGGCACAC
>JAAAOR010000095.1 GCA_009908735.1 Spirochaetota bacterium
TGGAGGAGCCGTAGACAATACCCACGTGCCTCATAAGGGCCTCCTGAGATTAGTTCCGCTTCCCGTGTACTGTGGTGGCTGCCAAGGTACTAAACATTACAGGGGATGGCAATCGTCGTACCCCAGATGCCTCACCGTAAAATGCGCAGTCGACGTGGCTGTGGTATACTCACTCTCGCCATGGCAGAGCAGACAGTTCATCTGGTAACCGCAGACACCCGGGTCGTTACGGACGTGCGGGAGGCGGCGAAGCAATGGGACCTGCCTCTTGCGGTTGTCCCCTACGACAACCCCGATGAAGCTGCGGGAATCGGCAACCTGCCCGAGTCGGATGTGATACTCGTCGATGCCGACCTCGTCGGGCCGGCACTGGAGGAAATGCTCGATTCTTGCGGCGCCGCCCACAGTATCGTCGTCGGTACTCCCGGCACTGAGGGCGAACTCACCCAGGCTCACGCCCACCACCGCAGCGAGTTTCTCTTGAAAGACGAGGGAGGGCATTACGCGCTGCTTGTCGCATCGCTTGTTCGCAAGCTGTTGCGCGATGAGGATCGCGACGAAACCACCCGCGACATCATCCGATCGAGCGAGGAGAGATACCGCAGCCTTGTCGAAGCGCTGCCCGATATCATCTACCGCCTCGACCCGAACGGCTATTTCACCTTCGTGAACGGATCCGTGCGTGCCCTCGGCTACGAGCCTTCGGCGCTTATCGGGCAGCACTTCAGCACCATCGTCGACCCCGACGATCTTCCACGAGTCAGTCGCAGGAAAGTCCTACGGGACTTTCAGGGACACGCGACCGGCCCCGCGGCAGCCCCCGGCCTCTTCGATGAGCGGCGCACCGCAGATCGCCGCACGACCGGGCTCGAGATTCGCATCCGCCGCCCGAAGGGCAGCCGCAAAGAAAACGAAACGCCGATGATCGCCTCTCTCATCTCCTACGGCGAAATTACGGCCACCGGTCAGTATCGCACCGACACCGCGAGGCGCTACTTCATAGGCACCGTCGGGATCATCCGTGACATAAGCGAGCGCAAGCGCTCGCAGGAGCGCCTGCGGCAACTGTCCTTTGCAATCGAGCAGATCGATACGGCCGTATGCATTGCCGGCGCGGAGGGCGTGGTCGACTATGCGAACCCCTCCTTTTTCAGGATGAACGGCGCGCGCCCCGAGGAGGTTCACGGCGCGCGGCTCTACGACTTTTTTGCCGGCTATGTGGAGGAAGCGAAGGAGGGAGAGCTGAAAAGCGCGCTCTCGGCCACCGGCACGTGGGGAGCCGACCGCATTATCCGGACGCGCTCCGGCGAGTCGAAGTGGTGCTGGCTCCGCGTCTATCCCGTCTTCGACCTCGAGAAACAGGCCTCGCAGTATCTCGTATTTCAGGACGATATCGGCGACCGGAAGCGACGAGAACTCGAGCTCACCGATACGGCCGCATCCCACCAGGAAGTGCTGAGAATGATACACCACCGCGTCGGGTCGACGCTTCGCATGCTCAGCGAAATCGAGCCCTCGACGTCGGCTGCGGCAGCCGCCGACGAAGAAGCCGCCGGTGTAGAGTCCGCCGACACCGCCATCGACCGACGTATCCACGCACAGATCCTCGCGCACGAGATCGTCTACGAGAGCGGCTCCTTCGACCGTCTGGATCTCGCACGATACTTCCGCGCGCTCCCCGACGCTGTCCTCTCCCGAATGTCGCGACGCGGGCGCCTCGAGGTCGAGCTCGAGGATTGCGTGATAGGCCTTAACACGGCCCTGCCGCTGGCCATCGCCGCGAGCGAGTGCATTGCAGCCCTCTGGCCCCCTCCCGCCGGGCACCTGCGCACCATTGCCATAGCTCTCGAGCGGCCGCAGGCGAGCGGGAAACGGGCGGAAGGCGCGAACGGGCCGGCGGGTGCGACGCCCCGCACCGCGGGAAGCGCTGAGGGCGCTGCCCTCGTCATTCGATACGATCTCCCCGCGGCCGGCCCAAAGCCCGACACCCCGAGGCCGGCCGGCGAATTGCAGCCGGCCGGCAAATTGCAGTCGGCCGGCAAATCGCACGGGGCGGCCATGGACTCGCATGCCCGCATCATCATCGAGAGCCTCCTCTCCCAGGTCGACGGGGAGCTCATCGTGGAGGACGGAATCCGGCGGCTAACCTTCCGCGAGGAACCTCTCTTCTGAGGCCTCTGAGGCCTACGTCGACATAGTCGGGGGAGTCGGGTTACACTCCGCCCATGCTACGCAAACACACGGGAGACAGCCTGTGAGGGTTGTCAACAAATCCAGAGCCCGGGCCGAGGCCCAGGCAGCAGCAGTCCTGCGGGAACGCTTAGCCGAGCGCGCCGACCGCGCCGGACGGGCGACGCTGGGAGTGCCGGGGGGGAGGTCCGTTGCAGGCATCCTCGAGAATCTGGCCGCGTCGGACACGCCATTTGGCGCAGTAGACCTATTTTTCGTCGACGAGCGCTGCGTCCCGCTCGATAGCGATGAGAGTAACTTTCGCCTCGTCCGTGAGACCCTCCTCGACCCACTTGCTGGACGCAAGGCCGCGCCGCCGGAGCAACGCATCCACCCCTTTGCCTGCGCCGGAGACGATGTCGACCTCGGCGTCGGCGCATACGAGGAGCAGTTCCGCCGCACCGGGACACACCTCGACGTCGCTCTTCTCGGCGTCGGCGAAGACGGGCATATCGCATCCCTCTTTCCCGGAAGCCCGGCACTTTCCGAAACCTCGCGGCTCTTTGTGCCCGTCGCGGACGCGCCCAAACCTCCCCCGCGCCGCATGAGCGCCTCGCCGGCACTTCTGACGGCGCGCGAGACGATGGTGTTGCTACTCTTTTTCGGAGAGGGGAAGAAGAGCGCGCTGAAGGCCTTCGTGGCGAAGGAAGGAACGCCGCAGGAGTGCCCGGCACGCCTTGTGAAAGACATGCCGGACCTCTGGGTGTTTACCGATATCGGCGCTTGAGCGGCCGCCGGGCACCTGCTACGCGATCGTAACGCCGGAGTCGAGGTAGACGTCCTGGATGGCGTTCAGGAGCTCGACGCCCTCCTTCATCGGGCGCTGGAAGGCCTTGCGACCGGAGATCAAGCCCGTGCCCCCGGCGCGCTTGTTGATGACGGCGGTCCGAACAGCGGTCTTCAGATCGTCCTTTCCCTTGGACGCGCCGCCCGAGTTAATGAGCCCCGCGCGACCCATGTAGTTGTTCATGACCTGATAGCGCGTCATGTCTATGGGATGGTCGCTTGCAAGCTCGGTGTAGATGCGCTCGTCGCTCTTTCCGTAGCTCGAATCGCCCATGTTGAGCGCTTTGTAGCCACGGTTCACATCCGGCATCTTCTGCTTGATGATGTCCGCCTCGATCGTCACGCCGAGGTGGTTGGCTTGGGAGGTCAGGTCCGCGGCTGTGTGATAGTCCGCCTCTTTCGTCTTGAAGGCATCGTTTCGCATGTAGCACCACAGAATGGTGGCCATGCCGAGCTCATGGGCCCGATGAAACGCCTCGGAAATCTCCACGATCTGCCGCCCGGACTCCTCGGAGCCGAAGTAGATGGTTGCGCCGATTGCCGCCGCGCCCATATCGAAGGCCATATCGACATTACCGAAGAGGATCTGATCGAAGGTGTTCGGATAGGTCAAAAGCTCGTTGTGATTGATCTTTGCCACGAAGGGGATCTTGTGCGCGTACTTGCGGGCCACCGCGCCGAGAACGCCGACGGTCGAGGCGCACGCGTTACAGCCGCCTTCGAGGGCAAGTTTCACGATATTTTCGGGGTCGAAGTAGATGGGATTCGGGGCGAAGCTTGCTCCCGCTGAGTGCTCGACGCCTTGATCCACCGGCAGGATGGAGAGATATCCGCTACCACCGAGCCGTCCATGATCGAAAATGAGCTGCATGTTGCGCAGCACAGCCGGGCTTCGGTCCGACCCAACCCAGACCCGGTCGATGAAATCCGGCCCCGGCAGGTAGAGATCGTCCTTGGGAAACTTCGGCTTGTAGTTGAGGAGCTCATCCGCCTCCGCTCCAAGCGCTTTCGTTATTGTTTCATTCATAATCTTTGCTCCTTGCACATGTTCAGGGTATGCTCCCTATCGCAAGTATATCAGAGAGGGCCGAGAGGTTCCAAGGCGCCGGCCGGCTTGACGTGGCATCCGTGGCGTCATAGCTTCTAAATGAGGTCGGCACCGGTCGCCAGGGAGATAGGTCCATGAATATCCAGTACATAGACGGACAGAGGCTCAAGCGGGCACTCATAGCGGGTGGTCGGCAATTACTTCAGTACACCGATCAGCTCAACAAGATCAACGTCTTTCCGGTTGCCGACAGTGACACCGGAACGAACATGGCCGGAACCATCGTCGCGGTTATGGAGGGCCTCTCGCATACCAGCGACCGGTCGGTCGCCGTAACAACGAGGGTTGCCGCCGATGCGGCGCTGATGGGTGCGCGGGGAAACTCCGGCGCAATCCTCGCGCAGTTCCTCCACGGCCTTGCCGAGGAGTTTCACGACACCGTAACCGTATCCTCTCAGGCCTTCGCCCGCGGAGTGAAGAATGCGGTCGGCTACGCGTATCAGGCCCTCTCCAGCCCCAAAGAGGGAACCATCCTCACCGTCCTCAAGAGGTGGGGGCAGAGCTTCTCCGAGAGCTCCTCGAAGACACAGGATTTCATTGCCGCGTTCCACGAGTCGTTTCGCGCCGCAAAGGAGGCGTTGGAGCAAACAACCGATAAGCTACCCTCGCTCAAACGGGCCGGAGTCGTTGATGCAGGAGCTCTCGGCTTCGTGCATATGATCGAAGGCATCCATCTGTTCATGACTACCGGCCGAATCCGCGAGGCGGAGGAGCTCTCGCAACTCCCGCAGCTTGGAGAGATCGAGGAGCCGAGCATAGGTGCGGGGGATGCCGACATTTCCGCCCGATACTGCACTGAATGCCTCGTGGAAGGGGACAGTATTCCCGTCGCCCAACTGCGTCGGGAGCTCGAGCCTCTCGGCAATTCGCTCATCGTAGCCGGCTCGGCGCAAAAAGTGAGAATCCACATCCATACCAACGAGCCGCAGCACGTGTTCGAGCGCGCCGGAAGCTACGGCGAAGTGATCGGCCCCAAGGCGGACGACATGTCGAAGCAGTTCGAGACCGCCCACACCGCCCATGGTGACGTGGCCATCGTGGTGGACTCCGCCTGCGACATTCCGCAGGAGCTTGCCGACAAGCCATATATCGCCGTCGTGCCGTTATCGATAAACTTCGGCATGCAGCGCTACGTCGACAAAATCGGATTGAGCGCCCAGCGCTACTACGAGCTCCTCGCCGAGGAAAATCGCCCGCACCCGACCACGTCGCAGCCCACGGCCTATGAGTTTCGCAAGCAATACAACTTTCTCGGCCATTACTACCGGAATCTCATCACGCTCAGTATTTCCGGCGCCCTCAGCGGGACCGTCGACGCCGCGCGCACCGGCATTCCCGCCGAGCTCGGCGAAGGCTCCGTGGAAGTCGTCGACACCAGGAACGTCTCCATCGCCACGGGTCTGGTCGTTCGCAGGCTCTCCGAGGCAATTGAGGACGGCGCCGATGCCGCCGAGGTCGCCGGGCTCGCACGCAGGCTCGTCGGGAAGCTTCGGCTCCTCGTGGCGGTACGAAGCGTCGAGTGGATGGTAAAGGGTGGACGCGTGAGCAAGGGTAAGGGATTTCTCGCGAAGGTTCTGGGCATACTGCCGATCATGACCCTCAACAAAGAGGGCCGGGCGGTTTCCGAGGGGTACGTGAGAAGCCTCGAGGGCGGCATCAGAAAAATGCTACGCAAGATCGAGAGGGAGATTGATCCCAAGCAGCCGGTCGACTTCGCCGTCACCCACGTGAACAACGAAACCGATGCTTACGCCCTCAAGCGCGAGCTCGAACGCCGATTCACCCCGCGTCGGGAGATTTTCGTGCTGGACGCAGCGCCGGTACTCGCATCTCACACCGGGTTCGGCACGACCGCCGTTGCCTACCTCGACGACAACGCGTGATGCTCTGGCTTCAGGCTCTGCCGATTGCATACCTGCTCGGTTCAATACCAACGAGCATCATTGTGGGGCGAGTTTTCTTCGGAAAAGACATTCGCGAGCACGGCTCGGGTAACGCCGGAGCCTCGAACGTCTTCCGCGTGTTCGGTGGCGCGGCGGGGCTGGGCGTCGTGGCAGGGGATATCGGGAAGGGCGCCGCCGCGGTACTCATCGCCGGGCTCTTCCCGGCCCCCGAGGCCATAAGCCCGGCAGTCATCGGTTTCGTGGCAGGCGTCGCCGCGATTGTCGGACACATCTGGACGATCTTCGCCCGCTTCAAGGGCGGTAAGGGCGTGGCGACTGCCGGTGGCGTTCTGCTCGCGCTCTACCCTGTCTCGTTCGCCGGTGCCTTTGCGGTGTTCCTCATGGGTCTTGTTCTCTCCGGGTACACGTCTGTCGGGTCCATCCTCGCGGCGCTCAGCTTTCCCCTTATTATGGCGGGCGTGGTGACAAGCGGCCTCTACGAGGTCCCCCTGTTCCTGCGCTACCTGAGCATCCTGACGGCGCTACTGATACTCTTCACTCACCGGAGCAACTTCCGGCGACTGATCCGCGGAGAGGAGAATCGCTTCGAGCGCGTCATGATCTTCCGCAGACGGCGCGACAAGTAGCCCCGCCTCCATGGCGCCTGTCCCGCCGCCAAGGCGCCTGTCGCCACCGTCCGGCCCGGCATGCGGCTACGCTTCCTCGACGTCTCTCAGAAGCTCCTTGATCACCCGATCGGCAGCGTCGTTGGTCACCTGGCAGGTCCCGGCCGCCTCGTGTCCGCCGCCTCCATAGCGGCGCATGAGGGAGCCCACATTGACGCGCGAGGTGCGGTTGAAGATCGACTTTCCCACGCTGATAACCGTATTGCGACGCTCGAAGCCCCACATCACCTGTACGGAGATATTGGCTCGCGGGAAGAGCGCGTACTTCACGAATCTGTTTCCGGCGTAGATCGACTCGAGTCGTCTGAGGTCGAGGAGAAGGGCGTTGTGGTGCAGCACCGACGCTTCGGCAACCTGACGTTTGAAGGGCTCCTGATGGGAAAAGTAGAGCTTCACCCGCTCGGCGACATCGGAAATGCGCAACATTTCGTCGATGGAGTGCAGATTAATGTCGTCTACGAGGGACAACATGAGCTCATGATTTGAGATGCGAAAGTTCTTGAACCGACCGAGACCCGTGCGAATGTCGAGGATGAAGTTCAGAAGTACCCAGCCCCAGGGGTGCAGAACCTCCTGTCGGGTAAAATCGCCCGCATCGCCCTTGTCGACGGCAAGGAGCATCGTCTCGGGGATGTCGGGAAAGGTGGCCGGACCGCCGTAGTGGTCGTAGAGGACCCGAGCCGCAGAGCGGGCGCCGGGCTGGACGATATGATTCTGCCTATTCCCGACGCGCAGCTGCTCCGCATAGTGGTGGTTGAACACCAGGTGCACACCCTCCACGTACGGGAGCTCGGCGACGATGTCCCGCTGCGAGACGGGAATGAGGTTTTCCTCCATCTCGCGCGGATGCACGAATTTCACCGTCTGCAGCAGACCGAGATTACGCAGTAGTGCTGCACAAACCAGGCCGTCGAAGTCGCTCTGAGTGATCAACCGGAAGTGCCCTGCGTCCTCGATCTCGTTTCCCCCTCGCCGAGCCCGAATGCTAAATCAAACGAGGAAGGGGCGCAACCATGCCGTTGGCTCCGCGCGGTTGGACGCCGTCTACGGGCTCATTGTATAGTTTTAGGTGAGGAGCAATACGATGAGCGAGATTCCACAGGCAATAATCAGGAACATGGAGGGGAAGGACATCGACGTTGGGCTTACCTCTCGTATTCTCGAGAACTACAACGCCGGCAAATACGATCACATCGAGCCGGTGGAGGTGAAAGAGATCCCGCGCGTCGACGGAGAGCATGTGGTAGACATGACCGGCGACGTCACATTCCGGCTCGACAGCACGACCGCCGAATCACGCCTGACCCGGATTCTCGGTCCCGATCGCCGGGCAGCTGATTTCGCACGCAGCGAGGGCGATGAGCTCGTCTTCGGCAAGGCGGAGCTCGAGGTCCTCGGTACGCATCTCCTCCCCAGGGTGGCCTACGGGGTGCTCAACGGCGGGTCGGCGACCAGCTACGCGGACTACAAGAAGAACGCCAAGCTCGACGAAAACCTTCTCGAGCTCCTCGGCGAGGAGTTCGAGCATCTCGCAGAAATCTCTCGAGGCCGATCGAAGGGCATCACCCCCGCCTTCCTGCAGCCCGACGGCACGCCGGGCCCGAGCTTCCTCGAGCTCAAGATGCGCAGTCTCCTGATCCTCGCGCTGCAGTACGAGCTGCGCGCGGGTGAGGAAGCCTCGAAGCTGCCCGATCCTGCCGCACCTCTGTTTCAGATGACGAGCGTCTACAATACCGGGGAAATTGCCCGCGTTTACGAGGAGTACCGTCGCAGCCCGATGCTTGCCGACCTCATCGAGGCGACTGGCATCGACATCACCCGCGCCGAAACGGGCGTGCAGCCCCTTCTTGCCGCTTACACTCATTCCGAGGAGGGCCGTCCGAAGCGCATATTCGCACGTGCCTACGGACAAGAAGGCGAGACGCTGCCGATTCCCGGCGGACACGGGCAGAACTTCCAGGTCTTGCGCGATATCTATAAAGGCCTCTACGAGAACGGGACATACTTTGCCTATATCGGCAACGTCGACAACCTCGGTTTCACCGTCGACCCCGCCTCGGTGGCCTATCTCGCCCTCAGTGGCAAACAGGCTGCCTTCGACTTTTCCTTCCGTACCTCGGTGGACGTCAAAGGCGGCATTCTGGTGGTCGATCAGAACGATCGGATGAACGCCGCCGACCTCGGCGTGGCGATCGGGAAAGATGAGGTCGCCGAAGCTGAGAGTAAGGGCAAGAAGATCCTCTTCAACTGCGCGACCGGCCTGTTCAATCTCGAATATCTCGTCGGCGCCATCGATCATATCATCGAGAACCTGCCCGTGCGCTTCAGCGACCAGGACAAGGACGCGGGGAAGTACTCGCAGGCGGAACAGGTCACGTGGGAGATCATCGGGATGCTCGACGACTTCGTCGTCTTCGGCGTCGACAAGTACGAGCGCTTCCTCGCTGCAAAGGTTCTCCTCGAGACCCTCATGACAAGCGGTGTAAAGCTCGACCATCCTGCCTACCCAACCGACGAGGACCCCGCAGCCGACCTCCGCGGCACAGCCCGAAAACTGCACGCCGGTCTCGAGCGCAAGCTCAGCACCGTCTACGGCATGAAGCGGGAGGGCGAGCGATGGGTCCCGAAGCCTGTCGACGAGCTTCGCGAGGAGCTCGCGTGAGCGGCCTTGAGACGCCTGGCGGCGCACCCGCGCTCGACTTCGAAAAGCTCGGCGGCATCGTGACCGCCGTAGCACAGGACGAGGAAACCCGCGAGGTACGCATGGTCGGCTTCATGGACCGCGAGGCGTGGGAGCGCACCCTTGCGACCGGCTATGCGCACTACCACTCCCGCTCGCGCGGGCGACTGTGGAGGAAAGGTGAGTCATCCGGCAACGTGCAGGAGGTGCGCGAGATTCGCGTCGACTGCGATCAGGACGCCGTGCTGCTTCTCGTGAGACAAGCGGGCGATGTGACCTGCCACACGGGAGCACGGACGTGCTTCTACCGCCGCCTGGAAGACGGGCGACTTGTGCGGGTCGAAGACGGGTAGCGCCCGGCGGCGGCAACGCGCCGACTACGCGCGGCCGAGCTCGCGGTAGAGCAGACTCTGCTGGATTCCCGTATTGTTCTGGTACTTTCCGCCCTCGTACTTCTCGTAGTCTCCCTCTATCGTGTGATAGAAGATCTGGCATATCTGAACGCCGGGATAGATCCGGATCGGCTGCACGCAGAAGATCTCAAGCGTCCAGTATCCGTGAAACCCCACATCACCGAAACCGGCGGTGATGTGGACGAAGAGTCCGAGGCGACCAATGGAGGATCGCCCCTCGAGCATGGGCACGACCCCGTCGGTTTCGGTGTACTCCACGGTGCGCCCGAGATAAAGGCGGTGTGGCTCGAGCTCGAGTCCGTCGGGGGGGATGGTCATCCGCGAGACCGGGTTTTCGGTTCGCATGTCGAGAACCGGTGCATCATACACAACGAGCTCGTCGTGCAGGCGCATGTTGTAGCTGTTGGGATTGAGCTGCTCGGGAACGAAAGGATCGATAACGATTTCTTTCCCGAGGCTCCGATGAATCTGTTTACCGGACAAGATCATTGCGGCACCCCCGGAGCAAAAAAAACGCCGGGCGTCTCCGCGTTTCGGAGCTACCCGGCGACGTTCTCATGAACGCTGCGTCCTCACATGAGGTCTTTGGGACGACGACCCTGATTCCCGGTCTTTTCGCAGACCGCGTAGTGTTTCATCTTCCCGTTTTCGAAGACCGACTTCATAATGATTTTCCCGCCCCAGCGGCTCACCAGCGCGTGCGCACCTTCGCGACGAGCATTCTTGGAAATGTTTCCAGCCATTGATGGACTCCCTTTATGTTTATGCTAGTTGTCGGTTTGAACTCGCCCTAACTTAGTACACTGCATGGCCGGCTGTCAAGCAAAATGCCGGCGCTACCAGTCAGTCACGAGCCCAGGTTACGCGGGCGTAGGAGTGGGAGGCATCGGGAAGGGCGCCGGGCTTGCGGCATTCGACGGTGACCCCGGCCGCGCGGCCATCCCGCGAGAGCTCCTCCGCCACCGCCCGCGCCAAAGTCTCGATGAGCACGTAGCGTCCCTGCGTGGCCAGCGTGCGAACGCGCGCGGCCGCATCGGCGTAATCGACAGCGGCACCGAGCTCGTCCTGCGCGGGCCCGCTGCTGCCGGGGGCGCTCCCGCCGGGCCCAACGGGGGCGCTTTCGCCGCGCCGACCGCCTCCCCCGGGGCCGTACTCGATCTCGAAGG
>JAAAOR010000049.1 GCA_009908735.1 Spirochaetota bacterium
ACCCCGTGTGTCCAGGCGCTATAGTGAAAAGGGAACGTCCGGTTCTCATCCCACGCGGCACTTCCACCGATCAGGCGCTTGACGGCATCTATCGCTGCTTCGCTGACCTCTTCACCGGCCCGCACCCGCCTCAGAAGATGCTCGAGGGAGTCGAAAACGACGCCGCGCCGCGATAGCTCACCCGACAGCGCTAAGCCGGTACAGGAGGGCCCGTCGAACTCGATACGTCCCGCCACGCCATCCGGCAGATCGCCGGCCGGTGCCTCGGCGTGGAGAGCGCCCGCGAACTCGTAAGAGTCGAAATCGTAGTTGCCGATATCGGAACGACGCCACTCCTCGTCCTGGGGCGTGGGCCACTCCATGCGGGAGAAATTGTCGAGAGCCGCCCGCCGGATGTCGAGCATCCAGGCAGGCTCGTCCCGCGTTTCTATAAACTTGTGTATGTCGCCGGTACCCGTGAAGGCCGGCGCTACGCCACTTGAGTCCATAATTTACTCAGGTCCTTTCCGTTACCCGACCGAGCCTTCCATCTCGAGCTCGATGAGTCGGTTCAATTCAACAGCGTACTCCATGGGCAACTGCTTCACAAGCGGCTCGAGAAAGCCGTTGACGATCATCATCGAGGCCTCGCTCTCGTCGAAGCCGCGGCTCATCAGATAAAAGAGCTGCTCCTCGGAGATCTTCGAGACCTTGGCTTCGTGCTCGATGGTGACATCGTCGGACTTGATATCCATGTAGGGATAGGTGTTGCTCGTGGAGTCCTGATCGAGAAGTAGTGCATCGCAGACCACATGCGAGCGGGCCTTTTCCACATCCTCTTCGACCTTGATCTGACCGCGATAGCTCGCCGTGCCGCCGTCCTTGCTGATGGACTTGGAGGTGATGACCGAGCTCGTGTTGTTGGCCGCATGCACGATCTTCCCCCCGGCATCTTGCTCTTGGCCCGTACCGGCAAATGCGATCGAAAGCACCTCACCGTGAGCCCCCTCGCCCATGAGCATCACCGAGGGATACTTCATGGTGCGCTTGCTTCCAATGTTGCCGTCGACCCACTCAACGGTTGCATTTTCGTACGCGACCGCTCGCTTAGTGACGAGGTTGTAGACGTTACTCGACCAGTTCTGGATGGTTGTATAGCGCACCCGCGCGTTCGGCATGGCGATGATCTCGACAACCGCCGAGTGTAGAGAATCGGTCGTGTAAATGGGTGCGGTACATCCCTCGACATAGTGCACGAAGGCGCCTTCGTCCGCGATTATGAGCGTGCGCTCGAACTGCCCGAAGTTCTGGGAGTTGATGCGGAAGTAGGCCTGCAGAGGGATATCCACCTCGACACCGGGCGGAACGTAGATAAAGCTGCCCCCCGACCACACGGCGCTGTTGAGCGCTGCAAACTTGTTGTCGTTGTAGGGAATGACCGTGCCGAAGTACTTCTGCACGATCTCAGGATACTCACGAACCGCGGTCTCCGGATCGCTGAAGATGACGCCCTTGTCCTCGAGTCGCTTCTGGATGTTGTGATAAACCACTTCCGAGTCGTACTGCGCGCCGACACCGGCGAGGTAGTTCTTTTCCGCCTCGGGGATACCGATTCGATCGAAGGTTTCCCTGATGTCGGCAGGGACATCTTCCCAGTTTCGACTCTGCTTGTCCGAGGGCTTTATGTAGTAGAAGATGTCGTCGAAGTCGATGTCGGAGAGATCCGCACCCCAGTTGGGCATGGGTCTCGCTCGGAATGCCTCGAGCGACTGCAGTCGGAAGCGCCGCATCCAGTCGGGCTCACCCTTGTGATCGGAGATTGCGTGAACAATCTCCTCATCGATACCCTTCCTCGACTTGAATACCGACGAGTCGGGGTAATGAAATCCATATTTATAGTCGCTAATATCAACTGCCTGTGGCTGGCTGCTCATTTGCTTCCTCCTCAATTCCGTATTCTTGTTTTACCCACTCGTAGCCTTTCTCTTCGAGAGTTTCTACCAGGTTCTTTCCACCGGAGGTAATAATGCGGCCATGGTACATGATGTGCACGTAGTCGGGCTTAATGTAGTTCAGGATTCTCTGATAGTGCGTGATGATAAGCGCCCCAAAGTTCTCGCCGCGCATCTTGTTGACGCCGTTCGACACGACTTTGAGCGCGTCGATATCGAGGCCGGAGTCGGTTTCGTCGAGTATGGCAAACTCGGGCGCGAGCATGAGAAGCTGGAGGATCTCCATCCGCTTCTTTTCGCCGCCTGAGAAGCCCTCGTTGAGATACCGATTGATGAACTTCTGATCTATCTCCATGTACGCCATCATCTCGCGCATGCGCTTTATGAACTGCTTTCCCTTGAGTCCTTCCTCGCCGTAGCGGATCTCTGCCGCCCGTTTGAGGAATCGCCCGACGGTGACGCCGGCGATTTCCACCGGGTACTGAAACGCCATGAACAGTCCCAGCCGAGCCCGCTCGTGCGGCTCGAGCTCCAGGATGTTTTGACCGTTGACGAGCACCTCACCCCCGGTGACTTCGTAGCTCGGGTGGCCAAACACCACGTTGGTCAGCGTGCTCTTGCCGGAGCCGTTTGGCCCCATCAGCGCATGGATCTCACCCGCGTTGAGGGTCAAATCCACCCCTTTGAGTATTGGCGTGCCTTCGATGGCTGCCTGAAGATTCTTTATCTGAAGTTCCATTCAGCTTCCTCCGCTATCGTGCGTAACAGTCAATTAGATGGGCAATCCGAGATCGAGCTTTGCCTCTTCGCTCATGAACTCAACGCTCCAGGGCGGATCCCATACCAGGTTGGTATTCACCGTCTCTACAGCCATTGCGTCGCTCACGACCTGCTTAATGTCGTTTGTTATCATGTCCCCCAGCGGGCAGCCGGGCGAGGTCAATGTAAACTCAACCTCTACTGCGTCGTCTTTGACTTCCACGTTATATACTAGACCCAGATCGACAATGTTCAAGCCGATCTCCGGGTCGATCACCTTTTTGAGAGCCTCGAGGACTTCGCCTTTAGACGCCATTTCCTCCCCCCGTAATATGAGCATAGTACTCAAGAATAGCTATCAGGTCAAGGCCGCCCGCTCGTGGACAGCCGCCCCGTTTCGTCGGTAATGTACCAAGAAATGAGCGAAACACCAAACCGAAGCGGCACGCTCCTCCTCCTCGCTCATCCCAATGAGCGAAGTCTCAATCATGGCATTGCGGCGGCCGCCGCCGAAGCAGTCCGTGCGGCGGGCGAGGAGCTTTTTTACCATGACCTCTACGACGAGGGCTTCGAGGCGGTACTCTCGAAGGAGGAAACGCTGCGACGGTTCAGCTTCGACGAGGCGGTGCAGGGCTACGCCGATGAGCTTCGTCGGGCCCGGCTTCTCGTCATCGTGCATCCCGACTGGTGGGGGCAGCCGCCGGCGATCCTCAAGGGGTGGCTCGACCGCGTTCTGCGACCGGGCGTCGCCTACGACTATCGCGGGGAGGAGTTCATGGACAAGCACCGCATCCCCCTTTTGACGGGAATGCAGGCGCTGGTGTTCGCGACGAGCGATGCGCCGAAGCCGTCTGCCGAATCGCCGCTCGAACGCGTGTGGCGGGAAAACGTCTTCGAGTTCTGCGGCATCGCTGCCTCCGAGACCACCGTGTTCAATGAGGTGCGGGAAGCTTCCCACCGCACTCGAAAGCACTGGCTGGATTCAGTAGCGAAAACCGTTGCCCGCTACGCGGCACCGGGCCATGCAAACGGCGAAGGCAACGAGCCCCACTGGTAACACCGCAAGCATAATCGATATATTAGGAGGCAGAGAGGAAACGGCATGAAACGAGTCCTCGTGTATCGACACGCGAAGACCGAAAAGACGGGCGCCAATATGGCGGATTTCGTGAGGGAGCTCACCGACGAGGGCGAGCGACAGGCGAGAAGTATGGGTCGCATCCTCGCGCGGCAGTTTCTCACGCCGCAGCTCGTCATCACCTCGGATGCGGTTCGCGCGGTGCAAACCGCCGAGCTCACGCGTGAGGAAGCCGCCTTCCCGGCGGACATCCGCGAGCGCGAGGAGCTCTACGGAGCCGACGCGGCGGACTACGTCGCGGTTCTCCGCGAGCAGGATGACGCCTACGACACCCTGATGATTGTCGGGCACAATCCCGCGATCGAAGATCTCCTCGGCATGCTCTTGCAACGGGAAATTACCATGAAGACCGGATGGATAGCCGTGCTTGAGTTCAAAGTCTCGGCGTGGGAGGAGCTCGGCGACAGCACATCGGTGAGCATAGAGAAGATCCTGCACCCCGAATCCTAAGAACCCCGATTCCTAAGACCGGCGCTACCGCGGGAATCCGGGTCGGGCCGCTGCAACCGGCAGTGCCGGCTGCAGCCCTCTATCCGAAATCAGAGCTCAGCCTGTGACGTGGTGCAGACGCGACAGCCGTCGCGAGAGCAGACGCGCGAGAAAGAGTCCGTACTGCGGCCGCTCCTTAATCGCGTTTATAAAGCGCTTCTTGCTGATGGGGACAAGCGTGCCGGGCTGCGCCGCGCGAACAGTCGCTGAGCGCCGGTTGTTGAGCAAGAACGACATCTCCCCGAGAAACACATCCGCAGGCGTCAGGCGGCTTATCACATCGCCCTCGACGACGATGTCGAAGCTCCCCGAGACGATGTAGAAAAGGTGACTGGAGCGGTCGCCCTGGGAGAATACGACCTCCCCGGCGCCGAAAGAAACCTCTTCGGAGTCGTTGAAAAACTCCGGCATGCTCAGCTCTTCCTCGCGGCGGTGCTGGAGCTCGAAACTGACCTCGTTGCCTGCCTCGTTGAAACTAAGCGCCAAGAGATAGTGGGAGGCCATGAGGATGCCCCGCCCATGCATCTCGTCGAGCCCGTCGGCGCCCATGAGCGTCTGGAAGCTCCGCCAGTCAAAGCCCTCCCCCTCGTCGCGGATGGTGAAGCGCGAGCTGTCGGGGCGAATCCGGTAGCTCAAGTACACCTTCTTCCGCCCGATTTCCGGGTCGGCGTTGCGCTCGCGAATGAGCGCAAGAGGATCACCACCATCGGACATGTGCCGAGACTTCTCCTCGAAGCTTATCCGGCAGTTTCCGTGTTCGACGGCGTTCATAAGGAGCTCCATGAGCGCGACGTGAAACCGCTCTTTCTGCTCCTGGTCGACGAGCTTGGCGTTAAAGAGGAAGTTTGAAAGAAGGTTGGCATAGGTGGTCAGATCAAAAGGATCGTTGTCGAGTACCAGGGTGCCCGAGACGTTCGCGTCCAGCAAGGCGTGGATATCGCGCTGGTAGAAAATGTGCTCATTGGCCTTGAGTATGCGCAGCAGACGGGGAAAGTAGGAGGCGAACCGCCCGATGGTAATCACCGCGAGGAGGTTGAGCTCGCGCAGATGGTCGGTGCGCACGCAGGAGACGTCGGGGTCGTAGACGAGCACGAGAGAACCCTGATGCAACCACGGGTCGTGGCTGACAGCATCAAGCACCCGATTGACGTCGAGCTCGGGGTCGCTGCAGTGCACGACGGTGAGCTCGGGAAACTCGTAGTTGAGATACTCGATGCTGTCTTCCGCCGTACTGAGAAACTCGGGCTCGAAGTAGGACTGGAAGTCGGCGCAACTTTCATCGATAATCCCGTTGATGGAGGTCTCCGTCGAGATGACGGCGACACGCTTGGACTCAAAAGGATCGGATCCGTGAAAAGACATCAGATACTCTTTCTTATCAGCTTCGCGTTGGTTGCAATCGCCATTATCCTTGCTATCCTGCTCACTGTACAGGTGCGACGACTCAGCTACGAATCCTCGTCGGTGCGAATAACGAGCACCGTTCCCGCGGAGGGAATCCCGAGGTAAAACAGGCCCTCACGCTGCGCGAGCGCCCACCTGATCGCCGCCGACTCCTCGCCGGGGGCCGCGGAGATCGTCTGCACCGGTGCCAAGCGGAAGGGCTGCAGCGCCTCGAGCGCCGTGCCTGTGTCCAGCACGCGGGGCGAGCCTTCGGCCGGGAATGCGGTGTAGACGTGGGCGATGGTAAGCGATCGCTCGACGGTGAGGACGATCCTGCCTTCCGCGTCACGGAAGCGAGCGATATCAGCCTCGCGTTCCGCGGAAATCTCCATAGTGAGCTCGCTGTCCTCGAGAACGTCCACTGAGAAGGACGGGGCGTCGGGGGGGACGATCTCCAGCGTCAGGATCATTGCAAAGATCAACTCCAGCAGCACGGCGTACCCTCACTTGGAATTACTACGATAACACTACCCTCATTCCAGTTTATCGGCGGGGGCGAGGAAAAACAAAACGGCCTCCGCTCTAACACGGAGGCCGCACACCCATTCACGAGCGAGTATCGTCTACTCGCCCTTTATTTCGATCTGTCGGGGCTTTGCCTCCGGCAGCTTTTTGATGTCGAGGTAGAGAATGCCGCTCTTGAACCGTGCCTCGATAGTCGAGGGGTCGGCGTCCTTGGGCAGAACGAAGCTGCGGCGATACTCTCTTGCAGTCCGCTCACGGATGAGGTAGCGGGGCTTCTCCTCGCTCTCGCCTTGACTCTCCTCTCCGCGCGTCGCGGTAATGGTGAGAAGCTTGTCCTCCACGCGAACATCAACGTTGGATTCACTCATGCCGGGCAACTCCGCCTCGAGCACGTAGCCGTCCTCCTGCTCGGAGACGTTTACCACGGGCTGGCGAGTGTTCCAAACTGGAGCCTCATTGAACACCGCGTTGTAGAGGCGATCGAACTCGTTCTCTCGGGTGCTGTGACCGTTTGGCCGGGTGCTTACCATGTATCTCATTCTGTTGCCTCCTTACGTATCGTATTTCTTCACTAATAAGGAAGCAATTTATGTGCCAAGTTCGGTAGGATGTAGGCCGGGCGCCCAATGCCGACACCTCGAACGCCTTGCCCTCATGCTCGAAGACGGAATAATAATTATAAACCTTTTCAATGAATAGATTTATGGGAATAGGGTCGTCTGACTCGCGGACTTTCGATAGCCGCGTCCTACTTCGCCCGCAGAGGGTCACCGCCGCGCACCGCCGGGACGTGGAAGGCGAAACGTACCGCAGGGACGCAGCCTGTCAACAAACGGCCAAGAAATAGGGTCAATGTGACACATGATAGGTCGAAATGACCCTTTGGGTGTCACGTGGGGAGACAGAAAGCACGCCCTATCCGATGAGCTTTTTCACGACCGCGAGGAGCTTGTCCTGGTCGAAGGGCTTTACGATCCAGCCCGTGGCGCCCGCCGCCTTTCCCTCGTCCATCTTGGAGCTCTGGGACTCAGTGGTAAGCACCACGATGGGGGTAAACTTGTAATCCGGGTTCTCGCGAACCTTTGCCGTAAGCCCGATCCCATCGAGGTTCGGCATGTTCACGTCGGTTATGATCAGATCGAAGGAGCCACCGCCGAGCTTCTCTAGGGCATCGACGCCGTCTTCAGCCTGCGTGACGCCGTATCCGGCCTGGTCGAGAATAAAGGATACACTCTGGCGGATCGCCGACGAGTCATCAACCACGAGTACGCTCTTAGACATCAATCGCCTCCGTCACAAGTGTAAACAACATCTCCAAAGACTGCAATAGCTTTATCAGGACACTTTGCCCTGTCGCGCACCCGGCTTATCCACGATCCGAGCCGTGGTTGCCTACAGCCCCTTCTCACCCATCTCCGCAGTATGCCAGACACCGGTTCCCACCACAAGACGGTTGAAATCGTGGTTCGCGACGTTATCATCACAGATGATCGGCGAGCCACGCAAGCGTCAGTTCTGCGACGCGATCGAGAGCACCCGACTCCTCGAACAAGTGGCCTGCCTGCGGTACCGTCTCGAGGGCGCTCTCTCCAGCAAGACGACCACGGGAACTTTCGTTCAACTTGAGCACCTCCGAATCGTTCCCTCCGACTATGAGGAGAGTAGGGACGGTCACACGAGTCAGGTGTTGCATCGACAGGTCCGGCCGTCCGCCGCGAGAGACGACACACCGAACCAGATGTCCGGCATTCTCCGCGACCAGCTCGGCGACCGCCTGCAGCGCCGCCGCGACGCCCGTATCGGAGCCGAACAGCGCGAGCCGCAGGCTTTTCGTGGGATCATACTCCCTGGTCCAGCGGATAACCGAAAGCAGCCGCGCGGTCATGCGCTCGATGTCGAAGCGCTCGGCGTATCCCCTATCTTCTTCCTCGGTCAGAAGGTCGAACCGGAGCGACCCGTAGCCGTCGTCGACGAGGCGATCGGAAATGTAGCGGTTCCTCGGGCTGTGCCGGCTCGAGCCGCTGCCGTGCACGAACACGACGAGACCCTGCGCATACTGTGGGATTCGCAGATGCGCCGGCAGGTCTGCGCTGCCTGCGGGCACGTAAACGTCCTCGTGGTAGCCTGTGTTCGGTACCTCCATAGTTTAAAGCTACGGGCGGACACCGGCGGTGAGAATAGGCCAACAGGGCTATACGAAGGACTCCAGTAGCGCGGTGAGTATCCGCCGGACACGGTCGATACTCGGGATGTAGAGCCTCTCATCGGGCGAATGCGCGCCCTCGATCGTCGGTCCTAGAGAAACCATGTCCATCCCCTCGTGTTTCGCCCCGATCACCCCCGCCTCAAGACCGGCGTGGATCGCCTCGACCTTCGGCTCCGTCCCCGTGACCTCGGTGAACACGCGGCGCGTGCGGGCGAGGAGCTCTGAGTCCATGTTCGGGGTCCAGGCAGGGTACTCGCTGTCGTGGCTGCTCGTCGCACCGGCAAGTCGCGCCGCCGCCTCTATTTTCTCGCTCTCGGCGTCGAGCTGGGAGGGGACGGAGCTTCTCTCGCTTATAAGGAGCGAGAGCTCTTCGGCGCCGAGCTCCACGGTGGCCAGGTTCGCCGAGGTCTCGACAAGCCCCTCGATGTCGTCGGACATGCGGAACACGCCGTGGGGCAACGCCAACAGTAGGGCGATCACGCGCGAGGTATCGGCCGCGCCGAGGACCCCGCCCTCCGAGGCTGCATCCGGCTCTTCGGAGCCCGCCTTTATGTACAGATGCGGGTCCTCGAGGCGTTGCTCGGCCTGCACTGTTCGCTCGAAGGTTCTAAGGCAATCGCTAACCGCGGGGGCCTGCTCCTCCGGGACGGCGATGGTGGCCACCGCATCGCGCGGTATGGCGTTATGGGCGGTGCCTCCGTTGACAGCGTTCAGGCGAACGTCTGCAGTCTTCTCGACTTCCCTCAGCGTACGCGCGAGGATCACGTTCGCATTGCCAAGGTTTCGCCTGATGTCCACGCCGGAATGCCCGCCCGAGAGCCCGCCGACCTCGATTTCGAGCACAGTCGAACCTTCAGTGAGGCGCTCACGGCCAAGCGGGAGGCGGATAGTGGTGTTGCGCCCGCCGGCGCAGCCGACGGTGAGGGTGTCGTCCTCCTCGGAGTCCAGGTTGAGCAGTATCCGACCCTTCAAGCTGTTTTCCTCGAGCTCAAGGGCACCCGTGAGGCCGGTCTCTTCGTCGACGGTGAACAGAAGTTCGAGCGGCGGGTGGGCAACATCGGGATCCGCGGCCACCCGCATGGCGAGGGCAAGGGCAATGCCGTTGTCCGCGCCGAGAGTGGTGCCGTCCGCCCGCAGCCAGTCTCCGTCGTAGACGTGGTGGATGGGGTCCTTCGAGAAGTCATGCTCCACCTCGGGGCGCTTCTCGCATACCATGTCCATGTGGCCCTGCAGGACGATTGTCGGTGCCGACTCCATGCCGGCGGCGGCGGCGACATCGATGATGAGGTTTCCCGCTTTGTCCGTCCGGTACTCAAATCCCGCATCGGCCGCCCAGCGGGCGAGCCAATCCCGGATCTCACCTTCCTTTCTCGACTGCCGCGGAATGGCGTTTATATTCTCGAACGTCTCGAACACTGCCCTGGTCTTGTCGTTCATGTGATCCTCGACTCTACTTCGGTAATGTATCCGAGTTTCATCCTACCCGATGCACCCAGCCGGTGCAATCTCGCCCTTTGAAATGCATCAGACGACATTGAACGTGCGTTGACACCGAAGCGTCGGCTGCGTAGCCTTGGCGTACCGTGCAGAACGCCCTCCTCGGGAAAACCCCCGCCGCACTCACAGCCCTTGCCCGGGAGCTCGGCATGCCCGCCTATCGCGGCGGCCAGCTCGCCGATTGGCTCTACCGCCGCCACGCCCGCTCTCTCGATGAGATGACCAACCTCTCGAAGCGCGATCGCGCCCTTCTTGGTGCGGCATGGGAGCCGGGGCATACGGCGCCCCGCACGCGCCTGGAATCTGCCGACGGAACGCTCAAGTACGCCTTTCCGGTCGGCGCGGGTGCTACCCCGCAGCGGATCGTGGAGGCGACGGTGATCCCCGACGGGGCGAGGCGCACGCTGTGCCTCTCCACCCAGGTCGGCTGCGCGCGCGGCTGCGCAATCTGCGCCACCGGGACCCTTGGTCTTCACGGAAACCTCTCCGCCGGCGAGATCGTGAACCAGTTCGAAAGCCTCCCCGAGCGCGAGGAGATCACCAACATCGTCTACATGGGGATGGGCGAGCCGCTCGACAATATCGATGCGGTACTCGAGAGCCTCGAGATCTTCACCGCAGAGCGCGGCTACGCGATGAGCCCCCGGCGGATCACCGTATCCACCATCGGCATACACCGCTCCCTCGAGCGCCTCCTCGAGGAGAGCGAGGCGCACGTCGCGGTGAGCCTCCACTCCCCCTTTCCGACTGAGCGCGCGGAGCTCGTCCCCGCCGAGCGGACCGACCCTGTCGCCGGGACCCTCGAGATCCTGCGGCGACGCAGGTGGGACGGGCAGCGAAGGATCTCGTTCGAGTACGCGCTCATCGGCGGGCGAAACGACACCACCGCACACGCAAAGGCCATAGCGCGGCTCCTCGCGGGGCTTCCGGCACTCGTAAACCTCATTCCCGTCAATCCCGTAGCGAATCTCGGCTACTCGCCGCCGGAGCCCGCCCGCATC
>JAAAOR010000019.1 GCA_009908735.1 Spirochaetota bacterium
TCTACTTCGCAGAGTCCGAGTGGATGCTTCGTTCCATGATGGAGAAGTACCCCGGTATCCGATTCCACTTCAGCTCCGAGCTCGACAGCGACATGTCACAGTACGAGCTCGGCGCGATGCACGCCCGGGGATAAACACGCCCCCGGGGGTAGCGGCGGACTACCGGCGCCCCGGCGAGCAACGGCGGACTACAGGCGCCGCCCCTCTACACCCACAACGACACCGAAAGACAGCAGCACGTGGGTCTTGGTCTCCTCCGGGGGTCTCTTCTTCGCGTCGGTGAGGCGCTCGAGCTCGAGGTAGGCCGTGACCCCACCGGTCGGCTCGGGCCAGGAGATGCCCATCCGCCCCGCCGCGTCGACACGCAGCGTTCCCGCGACAGCGTGGACGGAGTCCGCGTCGTCGACAAGCAGCGCCCCGCGGAACTCGGTGAAGACGGTCGGCCCACCCGCTGCGAGCTCGACCTCGGGCCGCAGGGAGAGATACCCGGCGGCGATCGCGGCCGATGTTCGCTCATCCTGGAATATCGGGGGAACGAAGACCTCGGTGGCGATGTCCGTTACCACGTCGAGGCCCGGCGGCCCATCGAGCACGCCCAGCCGGTGCGTAAAGCCCGCCCCGAGGACATCGTGGATGGCCTGCCGCCTGCTCTCCCGCTCCATATCGTGCTTGCAGTCGTGTCGGTACCATATCGCCGGACGCAGGGGCAGCCTTCGCAGTCGCAGGCGCAGCTGCAGATCGGTCACGACCGCGGAGGGGTCGAGATACAGGGGACGATCGGGGGCGGTCTGGCTCTGGAAGAGGATTCTGCCGAGAGCCGACACCCCGACGTGCCGGTTTCCGTACATCATGATATGGGCCCCGAGATCGAGATCATAAGAGAACAGCGGCGCACCGGTTTCGTAGGTGTAGCGCTTGACGCCGAGCCACGAGTACGTGGCCGGAAAGGCTCCAGCGGGGGCGCCGATATGCGCGGGGGCACCCTCGGCCCAGGGGTATAGCGGAACCGGTGGCGGGGCGAGCACCTCCGCAGCAATGGGTACCGCGGGAAGAAAGAGTGCTGCGAGCAGCAGGGCCTGCAGCAGGCGGACGCGGCTGCCGCAGCGCCTTTTCCGGTCGAAGCAGCCGGAACGTCGGCATCTACTCATCGGTCCCTCCTTACACTTGTTTGTCGGCGTTTCTTACAAGCCCCTTGCAGGATATGCTAATCAGCGCTATCATATCGATAGTCATTCATATGATGAATCGTTCAAGTGATGGCGAGTATGGACACCACGAAGAGTCTCCCCGCACTCTGGATCTTCGCGAATCGCTTCCCGATGAGGAGCGTTGCGAGCAAATGGCCGGCTTTGCGTCGGCCTTTGCCGACGCGCATCGGATTCGCGTGCTGTCGCTGCTTGCCCGTGGCCCCGTGTGTGTCGGCGAGATCGCGGTGATCCTGCAACGCTCCCAGTCGGCAGTTTCCCATCAGTTGAAGCTTCTGAAGTCGCTCGGCCTCGTGCGCAGTACGCGCGACGGCAAACACATCTACTATTCGATCGTAATCGAGCAGGAGCGGGATATTCTCGCGACACTCGAAGAGGCTACGCAACTCACCGGCAGAACGCCGTGAGAATAGATACCACATAGAAACGGAGGACTCACATGAAAGCCACATCACGACATGTAACAGGATGCTATCAGTCGGTCGTCGACAACGGTCGTCATCACGGGCTTGTGCTCGACCTCCCTGAGGCGAAATCCGGGGACGATCTCGGAGCCACGGCCCTCGAGCTCGCCGGAATGGCCCTCGCAGGGTGCGTCTCCACTATCTGGGCGGTTGTCGCCGCGAACTCCGGCGTGTCGTACCGCAAAATCGTCGTCGAGGTCGACCTCGAGAAGGGCGATAAGGACCCCACGTTTACCGGGGGCAGCGGCGTCGTCAAGGTGGACAGCGACGAGAGCGAAGACAAGCTTCAGCGCACCCTCGACAAGACGATCAAGGCCTGCCCGGTCGGAAAGCTCTTCGAGCAGGCCGGCATCGAAACGCCGATGAAAATCGAGAAGGCGAATCTGCTCGGCGATTAAACGTCAGGAAAAAGTGAGCGCGCGAACGCGGTGTAGCCCGCGTTCGCCCTTCGTTTCAGACGAGCCGTGGGCCCCGCCATGGTGGCAGCCCGCGCGATGAATCGGTATAGTAAACGTAGCTCGATATGGGTTCCGATGCTGCGTTTGCTGAGACATTCTGGCCGCTCTTTACCGCCGTCGGCAGCCTCGTAGTTGCGCTCGGCGCGTCCGCCCACGTGGTGCTCTACAAGCGCGACTCCCGCGCCGCAGTGGCATGGGTGGGATTGATCTGGCTCGTGCCCTTCCTCGGCAGCGTGCTGTACGTACTGCTGGGTATCAACCGGGTCCGGCGCCGTGTGTCGGGACGTCGCGGACATGAAAGCGCCCACGTCCGCTCCTTGCAGCCGTTCTACTGCGGTGACGAACAGGTCGCGTCGCTTCTTCCGGAGGGGCGGGAATACCTCGTCGAAATGGTGCGGCTCGGGCGCGCGATCACGGATCTGAACCTTCTGAAGGGCAATACCGTCGAGCCTCTCATTGACGGCGATGAGACCTACCCGGCAATGCTCGAGGCCATCGATCGCGCAGAGCGCTCTGTGAGCCTGAACGTTTACATCTTCGACAACGACGCCGTCGGCCGCCGGTTTCTCGAGGCGCTCAGTCGGGCGGTCGGCCGCGGTGTGGAGGTGCGCGTCCTCATCGATGCGGTGGGTGCCCGCTACTCCATGCCGCCGATCACGCGTGAGCTTACCGCCCGCGGCGTGCGTACCGCACGCTTCATGTCCGGCGTGCTGACCTGGCGCACGCCCTACATCAACCTCCGAAATCATCGCAAAATCTGTGTGATCGACGGGGTAACTGCCTTCACTGGGGGCATGAACATCCGCGCCGGCCACCTGCTTGCCGAATGGCCTGCTCACCCCACGAGGGACATACACTTTCGTGTCAGCGGCCCGTTGGTGCACCAACTTCAGGCGACCTTCGTCGAGGACTGGCTCTTCACCACCGGCGAGTTGCTCTCCGGGGAGCTCTGGTTCCCCTCTCCACGCATCGGACCCGGTTCGGTATGCGCGCGCGTCGTTCCGGACGGACCGGATCACCATATGGACCGGATGAGCATGGCCTTTCAGGGAGCCCTGGCTGTGGCACGCCACTCGGTTCGCATCGTCACCCCGTATTTCCTTCCCGAACGCGCCCTCATCGCGGCGCTCAACACCTGCGCCTTGCGTGGTGTGACCGTCGACATCGTCCTGCCGCGCCTCAGTAACCTGCGCATGGTCTCCTGGGCCGCAATGGCGCAGATGTGGCAGATCCTCGAGTGGGGGTGCAGGGTGTGGCTTACCCCGCCGCCCTTCGACCACAGCAAGCTCATGGTAGTGGACGGCACCCTGAGCCTCGTCGGTTCTTCTAACTGGGACCCCCGAAGCCTGCGCCTGAACTTTGAGCTCGGCGTGGAGTGCTACGATGAGGAGCTTGCACGGCGGCTCGACGCCGTCATCGAGGAGCGTATGAACGGGGCGGAGAGACTCACCCGTGCTGAGGCAGACGGGCGCCCACTTCCGGTGAAACTGCGCGACGGGGTGGTGCGGCTCGCGGCGCCGTATCTGTAGAATCTGTGCAACGGGAACGGCGAAACAACCGCAGAGCGGGTTGTCTTTCCGTGGATTGCGACGCAAACCTCTCGACAATAAATGCAGCTACAACTATATTCAACCCTATGCATGAGTCGCCGAAGGGTGCAACCGCCACGTCGCCGCCCACGGACGCGGTATCGGCTCCAGTGACCCCCGCCGCGGCCCCGGCCGCGGCGCCACCGCTCGATGTGCGGGCACTGTTTCGCGCGAAGAATCCCGGCCTTGCGCGCCGCATTCCTCCGTACGCGATGCGGGTGCTCGAGCTCATCATCCACCAGCGGGAGGTCCGCCGATTCGTCGAAAAAACCACGCACTGTTCCGGATGCGAGTTCGTCGATGCGGCGCTCTCCGAGCTGCAAATCGAGACCGAGTACGTGGGCGCCGATCGCCTTCCCGCCTCGGCGAATATCGTGATCTGCGCGAACCATCCGACCGGGGGCATCGACGGGCTGGTACTGATGCAGCTCCTTTGCAGGCGGTTCGGTGGCCTCAAGCTCCCGGCCAATGATCTGCTGCTTTCACTACCTGGGCTGGCTGATCTGGTTACTCCGGTGGATAAGTACGGGTCGAATGCCCGCCGGGTTTCTGCGTTCGAAGAAATGTACCGCTCCGCAGCACCCGTCCTGGTGTTCCCCTCGGGGCTTACCGCACGGTTCCGCGGCGGGGTGCTGCGCGAGTACCCGTGGAACAAGGCATTTATTAAACACGCCCGACGAGCGGGACGACAGGTGATCCCGGTGCATGTCTCGGGTCGGAACTCGAAGCGTTTCTACGCGATCTGGCACTTGCGTCGTGCCCTCGGGATCAAGTCGAACCTGGAAATGCTACTCCTCGTGGATGAGTTAGCGCATCGTCGGGGAGAGCGCGTGCGGATCACCATTGGTGCTCCGGTCGAGCTCGGAAACGCGAGAGGGCCTCGGCACGATCAAACGATAGCCGAGCGGCTTCGCCGGCGGGTCGAGCGCGGTCGGCTATGAGGAGGTACAGGTCTTGACGGAGAACACGCTCATACCAATTGCTGAGGCCGCACCGGCGGAGGTGTTGGCAGGGGAGCTGACCCCGAAAATGAGGCTTCGAAACTATAAGGGCCTCGAGGTGTACGTGACGACGGCGGCCGAGTCACCGACGGTGATGGAGGAAATCGGCCGGATCCGTGAGCGCGAGTACCGCGCGGTGGGGGCCGGCCGGGGCGCGGCACGCGATCTCGACCACTACGATACCGATTCGCCGTGCTACAAGCAGCTCGTCGCATGGGACCCGGAAGAGCGGGAAATCGTCGCCATGTACCGCTTTCTCTTCGGCGAGGAAGTCCTCCTCGCCGGTGACCTCTCTCGGCTCCGGACCACGGATCTCTTCAGCTTTTCAGATACGTTTCGTGTCCGATACCTGCCGACGTCGGTGGAGCTCGGCCGCTCGGTCGTGAACCGGGAGGCAAAGCGAGCAATCCTTGGTCTGTTCGTCGTGTGGGCCGGCCTCGGTGCCATCGCCGCCGAGTATCGGGAGATCGAATACTTCTTCGGGAATGTCTCCCTGTACCGGGCATGGCCCTCCGCTGCGGCGGATACGCTGCTTGCTTTTCTCTACGAGCATTACGCCGGACCTGAGGAACTGATTTCGGCCCTACCCGAAACGGCGTACAGGTCCGCAGAGATAGACGAGCTCCGGGCGCGGCTCTATCGGAACATGGCGAGAGAGACCGCTCTCGAGAACCTCTTCGACGAGCTCAAGCGACACGGCGTTGCGCCGCCGCCGATCCTTCTCTCCTACATGAAGGCGACCGAGTCGATGGCGGTCTTCGATACCGCCCGCGATGCCGACTTCGGCGGAGCCCTCGAGGTGGCGCTGTGGGTGCCTTCCGGAGAGCTCAGCGGGAAGACGCGAAAGCGGTTTATCGAAAGCTATGAGGCGGAGAACTCCGGCGCGCTGAGGCGCTACGGAATGGGGGGCCGCGGCGGGCCGCGACGCGTGCGAGAAACGAGCGATGACTGAGCTCACCGGAGCCCTTATCGCAATGGGGGTAGGGGTGCTGGGGACCGCAACCATCCATCTCTCCAAGGGTGTCATGCGGCTGGGCCTCGTGCGGCTTCGCGCGACCGAGGCGAACAAGCGGCGCGCCTCTCTCATCTACACCGCCGGTATTCTCATGAACTTCACCAATCCGTTCTGGGTGATCCTTGCAAATCGATTCGCGCCGACGGTGTTTTATACCTCGATGTACGGCCTCGGTCTGCTCGCGCTCGTTTTGTTCTCCCGCTATAAGTTGAACGAACGGCTGCACGGCTCCCAGTACGTCGGGATCCTCATCATTATCGTCGGGACGCTTCTCGTGGGGTTTGGAAACCTGATGGGCGGCAAGCCATCCCTCTATGGGGCCAATAGCGGGTTGCTAATTATCGTTGCGCTCACCTGGCTCGTGGTCACTCCGCTGTTTGCGGTGCTGCTGCGACGAGGTTCCGTGGGTCTGCAAGAGCTCTACTTCGGCCTCACCGCCGGGGGGTTGGCCGCCCTGGAAGCCATGGTGAAGGGGGTCTCCCAGGCCGGCGCGGTCTCCAACACCTTCCTGCCGCAGACGACGTTTGCGTGGTGGTTATTCCTCGCGAGCTTCTTGGGGGCGGCGGGTGCCTTCGCGATGATCCAGTGGTCGTACTTGCGCCATTGCAGGGCATCGATGATGGGTTCGGTCTACGATGTTTTCTACGTAGCAATGCCGCTCCTGTTGACCGCTGCGATCGTCGAGGGCGCCGGTCTCGGCATGTGGAAAGTCGCCGGTCTCATCGTTCTCATCGTCGGCGTTCTGATGGTCGGCCGCAGAGGAACGACCGAGCGCCCGGTTCATACATATCCGAGGAGGTCTATCGCATGATTTCTCGAGAACTCACGAATGACGCGCTCATCGGCGTGATCATCGGTTTTGCGCTCTCCGCTCTATTTTACGTAATCTGGGGTGCATTTCAACTTGTCGGTTTCTTTTTGTGGTCAATTGTCGCCGGTGGCGGTGGGGCAGTGGTCGGACGCTTCCTCTTTCACGCGCGTTGGGGTGTCGTGCTTGGGGCCGTGGTAGTGCGGCTCGCGATCTTTGTGTTCTTCGGAGGGTTTATACTCCCCGCCGGCTGATGGCGCCATCTAGTCCCAGATGTAGTCCATGATGCGCTCGCGAAGCTCAACGAACTCTCTGCTGGCCTTGATCTCGCGCCCGGAGCTTTCGTCGCCGTGACGATCGAGCTCAACCGGTATGTCGGCGATGATGCGCGCCGGCCTGCTGGAGAGTGCCACGCAGCGCGAGGAAAGGTACACGGCCTCCTCCACGCTATGGGTAACGAGAACGGCCGTGCACTGGGTGCGATCATGGATGCGGCGGAGCTCGTCCTGCATGTGCTCTCGCGTAAGGGCATCGAGGGCGCCAAAGGGCTCATCGAGGAGCAGGATGTGTGGCTCGTTGGCAAGGACGCGCGCGAGGGCGACGCGCTGCTGCATCCCCCCGGAGAGCTCGTAGGGCCGTTTGGCCCTAAAATCCCACAGCTTCACGAGTTCGAGGTGATGGCGAACCCGCTCGGCACGCTCCTGCGGCTGCAGACCGCGCATCCGCGGACCGAATGCGACGTTACCTTCCACGGTCAACCAGGGGTAGAGCTCCGGTTTCTGGAAGACGAGACCCCGCCGCCAGTCGGCGCCGTCGACCTCCTGTCCCTCGTCGAGCACGACACCCTCGTCAGGTTGCAAGAACCCCGCCATCAAGCGAAGCACCGTTGTCTTCCCGCATCCCGACGGCCCGACCATCGACACGAACTCCCCGCGTTTGATGCGAAGAGAGAACCGCTCGACCGTTGGGATTACGCCGGTTGCGGTGCGGTAGGAAAACGAAACATCGCGAAGCTCTAGCTCAGACTGCACGCGCTACTCTTGGTCTTATTCCCCCGACTCGTCAACCGTCTCCCTCAAGGACTGCCTGCTCGAGAAAGCTGCTGTTGATGGCTTCTTCGAAAACCTCGAGGTCGGGAGCGGCGCGTATGGTGTCCTGTTGCTCGAGGAACAGGGCGGTTTCCACGAATACCTCCGCGAAGGCGCCGGGCACCTCGGCTGTTCCAAGGTAGGTGGGCTGCAACTGCTGGGACCCGTCGAGAAACACGAGAGTGCTCATCTGCCGCTGTGCCTCTGCAACCTCCAGACCGAACTCGTCGGCGACCGCACGGGCAGCGCGCTCGGGGTCGGAGCGGATAAGTTCGACCGCTCGAATCTGGTTTTTGAGATACTGCACGACCACGTCAGGATGCTGTTGGCCAAACCGCTCGTGAACGATGCCGATGTCGCCGGTGGGAAATCCGGCCTCCGCAATTTCTCGACTCGAGACAAGCACGTCACCTCCCAGCTCGATCATCGCCGCGAGGGTCGGCTCCCACACGAAGCCGGCGTCTATATCGCCCCGCTGCCACGCGGCGAGCATGTCGGAGGGTGCAAGGTCCATGATGGTAACCTCGGCGGGGTCCACGCCGTTGAGCCGAAGCGCGGCGAGGAGGTGATAGTGGGTCGTTGCGCCGAAGGGGGCCGCGACCCTGCGGCCTTTCAGATCATCAAAAGTCTCAATGTCGGCACCGTCGCGAACCACGAGTGCCTCGTTTTCACCGATTATGTCGTAGATCCAGATGACCTCCGCCGGTACGCCTTGCGCGATCGCGGCCACGGTGGTCGAGCTTCCGCCCAGCCCCAGGTCGACACTGCCGGCGGCGACGGCGGTGTTGAGCTCACTTCCGGAGTTGAACTGAACCCACCGGACCGGGACGCCGAGTGTTTCCTCGTGCCAGCCGAGGTTCTTCGCGACGATTTCGCCGTTGGGGATCGCCTGAAAGCCGATAACTACCTGATCGAGGGCCTCTTCTCTTTCAGCGGAGCCGCCGCTGAAACCCGGCGTGGCGGCCACGCCCATAAGGATGAGAACGAGCAGAGCAACCCGGAACCGGGGAACCCTTTTTGTCTTGATATCCATGAATCTCTCTCCTTGCTGTCAGATGTCGTGCCGCTCGGTGGCGCATCGGGGGCTGCGCTCACCCGTGGGCACGCGTACGCGGGCCGCGTTAGCCATGTCCCCGCCATGGAACGAGCAGACGCTCGGCGAAGCGGATGAGACGGTCGAGCGTCCACCCGGTGACCGCCATTACAATGATACTAACGAAGATGATATCGGTCCTGAGAAACCTGCTTGCATCGAGCACCATCCAACCGATCCCCTCGGCGGCCGCGACGATTTCCGCGGAGACGAGCGTGGTATAGGCAAAGCCGATGCCGACCCGCAGGCCCGTGAAAATGTCGGGCAGGCACGAGGGGAATGCCACATGCATCAGCACTTGCCGGCGGGAGGCACCGAGGGCGTATGCACTCTCTATCCGCCGGGGGCTTATGGCGCGAACGCCTGCCATCGCGCTTATCACAAGCGGAGGCACGGCGGCAAGATAGAGAAGGGCGATTTTCGACGCCTCTCCGATGCCGAGCCAGACGATGAGGAGCGTATAGTAGGCGAGTGGGGGCAGCGGCCGGTAGAGTTCGATGAGTGGATCGACGATGCGCCGCAGAGCCGGGCTGAACCCCATGACGAGGCCGAGGGGTATCGCCGTGACAGCGGCAAGGCCGAAACCGGAGAGGAGCCGCGCCATGCTGCGCGCAAGATGCTGCAGGAGGGTGCCGCCGCGATAGCCGTCCGTGCTCACCTGCAGGAAGGCTTCCGCAACGCTGCTCGGGCGTGGCACGAAGAGCTCGGGAACCACCTCGAGCGCGGCCACCACCATCCACAGAATCAGCAGTGCACCGATACCGACCACGCCGTACAGGCTGCCGAGCCCTCCTTCGGTCTTCCGCCGCATGTTTCGAGCCCCCGTCTCCTTGCTACGGCTCGTTCAGCGCCCAGTCGTATTCGTAGCGGACGCGGCCGTCGAACCCGCTCAGCCGTCGCGCGGTGTCTGAGTCCACATACTCGCCGATATGACTCACAACGCCCTCCAGGGAGTCGCCGAAGTCGGCAACGTACCAGTTGTAGATCTCCGAGAGGATGAGTCGATTACCGTCGAACCTCATCCCGCGCGGGTGGGTGATGTAGTCTACGGCGGATTCCTTGAAGATGCGTCGCCAGTTGTCGGCAGTCAGCGGCTCGGAATACAGGTTCGGGCACCCGATGCTCGCGCAGTTCACGACGTAGTGGATGCGCTCATCCTGCCAGATGGGCCGGATGATGCGGTGCTCCACGTCGTTGAGCGTAAGCGCCTCGCCTTCCACGCGGAGCAGATCGTCATCCCAGGGCCCCTGGCTGAACATACCCTCTCCGATGTCGCGGATGGAGTCGACCGGATAGTTGTCGAGGATAAGGTCGACGGTGGCCGCGTTGTAGAGGTTGATCCAGTAGGCGAGTTGCTCGTCTCGGTTGAGATCGGACACGTCGACTGCCTGGAGCCGATCGAGGTAGGATTGCAAGTTCCTGCGTTCGGCGCGGCCCACATCGCCGTATCGGACCCGGTTCACGCCGCTCGGGTGGTCGGCAACCAGGTACTCATCGAGGAAGTCGGCCCATGCCGAATGATCGATGGTTTCCTCAGAGGATGCGTCGTGGGCCTCCCATCGTGGCCAGAGCTCCGCCTGGGGCGCGGCGGCCGCCGCCGCGCCAACAAGCAGGAATACGCACGCCGCTATTGCCCAGCGCGGCCCGTTGCCGCTCGTGTTGCGATCGACTTTCATGACGCAGAGAGTAATACATTGAGATTGCAGTTGCAACTTTCCCGGTGGGTTTTTTGGTGACGTTCGGAGTGGCGCTCGCCCCCCACGCGCGTCGCCGGAAGGGTGCTGGAACGCGCGTCGGCGCAGTGCAGCGCCACCGAGTGGTGACTGTTTGTGAACTTTCGCTTTTGCAAAAGCGCACTTTCATGTGGTTTCGTGCGTATTTGTTCTTGACAACGCTTGGGATGGCCCTGAAAATGTTGGCGTGGAGGAGGTCCACCTGGAATGACGCACACTACGGAGCGGGGAAGCTGGGTTGGCGACGCCCAAAGCGTCGCTCACGGAATTCGAAAACGAGCGCTTGCTCTGACCATAGAGAAAAACGGCTGTTACCTCAGCCAGGCCCTGTCTTCGGCGGAAACACTGGCCGTGCTCTACACGCGGCTGCTGAATATCGGCGCGAGCGAAGGGGCCGCCGTGCCTCCGCCGTTTCCTGGGGTACCCCGCCCGGGCCATCATCCGCTCGGCGCGGCC
>JAAAOR010000013.1 GCA_009908735.1 Spirochaetota bacterium
AGAGCGTGGCGCTGCGGGCGATCCGGGAGATGATCGGCACGTAGATCAACACGATGACGGTCGTCAGGCTTATGTTGCTCGGTCCGAGAACGGCAATCAGCCCGCTCTCCGAGGCGGCCAGCAGTGGTACGATCGTCGAAATCATGACCAGGGCAAGGACCATTGCCGGAATGGAGATGAGGCTGTCGAGAATGCGCGAGATGATGTCATCGACGAGCCCGCCGACATAGCCGATGAAAAGCCCCAGCGAGGATCCGATGATTACCGAAATGGTCGTTGCGACAAGCGGCAGGCCGATAGTCTCCCGCGCGCCCCACAGCATGCGACTCAATATGTCTCGCCCGCGCTGGTCGGTACCGAGCGGGAAATCCGCCGACGGCGCCCGACTCGTGAGGGCTCGGCGGCTTTCCTCGCCGATGTCAGTGCCTCGGATTATCTCGTCAAAGGAATACGGCGCGAGCAGCGGGCCGAATAGGGTGAGAAAAACGAAAATGACGACGCCGACCGTCCCGACGAAAGCAAGCGGGCTACCGGTAATCGCGGTTCGCAATCGAGAACGCCGTTTCGGCGCCGAGTCTGGAGCCGGGGCCGCGGGGGCCTCCGGCTCCGAGTATTCTTCTTCTACCATCCAAACATTTACCTGAGATCTACCTCTGTAAAGTCGGTTCGTCCCGGGAATGAGTGAAGCACAATACCCTCCACTCTGTCAGCATGTGCAGCGACGACCGGGCGGAAATACGGGATAATAACCGGACCGGACTCGAGGAATATTTCGCTGATCTCGTCGTACAGAGCGGCTCGAGCGTCGATCTCGGCGGTTCTTGAGGCCTCCTCGGCAAGCTGTGCGAGTGCCTCGTTGTTCCAGCGAGATTCGTTGAACGCGGCGCCTTCGGTGTACGCCACGCTGAGGTACTCCTGCGGGGTCGGCCGCGCGCCCCAAGCGGTCATCCCGAGCTGGGTGTTGAGCCAGTTGTTGTCGCCCTCGGCATAGTACACATTTTCGGGTACCACGTTGAGCTCGACGTAAATATTCGATTCTCGCCACTGCTGCTGCAGAAACTCCGCTACCAGTCCGTACTCAAAGGTGTCTCCCACGTAAAAGGGGATTTCGATTCGCGCCTCGCCGTCTACCTCGACGACGTAGCCGTTCCCGGTGCCGTCGGCCAGCACTGCTTCTATTAGCTCCCGTGCCTGCGCGGGATCATGCCGGCGGTTGTTCTGGGGGTTGTACAACTCCCCGTAGGTGGGGCCGATGGGATCGTTATTTGCCACCGTTCCGGCGCCGTCGAGGGCGTCGAGATTGATGAGCTCACGATCCGTGGCAAACTTGAATGCCTGGCGGATCCGCACATCCTCTCCGATAGAACCCTCGTCGGTGCGCACGCGCACGACCGGGTGCGTGTTCGTCGGGCGGCTGAGCACAGTCGCATCGGGTACCTGCTCGAGGGCGGGCACCAGATCGTCGGGCACCTTGATGACAAAGTCCAACGCTCCGCTCCTGAATGCATCCAGCTGCGACTGATCGTCGTCAAAGAACACCAGCTCGATGCCGTCGAGGGCCGGCGCACCGTCCCAGTAGTTTTCGTTGGCGCGGAAACGAGCGCTCTGGTCGACGGCATACTCCTCGAGAATGAAAGGTCCCGTACCGTTAAAACTGGCATAGGTATCCTCACCGTCTCCGAACTCATTCACCGCCTCGCTCTCGCTCGAGAGTATCATGGCGAATCGCGAGGCAACGCCGAAGAGAAAGTCTGCATTCGGCTCTTCGAGCGTGAACACCGCGGTGAGGTCATCGGCGGCTTCCACCGTCCAGGTCGCACTCCCGTCTTCGTTCCGCCCCATGAGACCCACGATCGAGGAGCCCTCAGAGACCAGCCGCTCGAAGGTGTAGACGACGTCGTCCGCGTCGAAGGAACTTCCGTCCTCGAAGGTTACCCCGGAGCGCAGTTCGAAGGTGTAGGTAAGTCCGTCTTCGCTCACCTCCCAGTCGGTCGCGAGACTCGGCTCGAGTGTGCCGTCGGGAAGTATTTCGACGAGGTAGTCATACTGCAGACGATTGAACATGACCTCCGGGTCGTTGGCACCGAGGGCGGGATCGATGGTGGTAAGCTTTCGCAAGCCGATGCGGAGGATCTTCTCCTCGGGCTCGCTTTGCTCAGCTTCTCCGCTTCCGCCCGCGAAAAGCGCGACGGGAAGTGTCAGAAGCGCCGCCACAAGTAACGGGTAAAACAGCAAACGTGATCTCATTTTTGACCTCCAAGCCTTCATCGAGCACTCCCGCGCGGGCTGTGTTCCGCATGAGGGCCGTGCTCAGTATCGCCTGAAAATACTGATACAAGTGGCTTTCGGCGAGTGGAGAATGCAATTTAGACGAAATAGAGCATTATTTTATCGATAAGCATTTACATTTACGCAGGGCTCATTTACAATGATCTAAACAAACCGCATTCAGCCCGCACGCGGGCAGATCGCACAAAAGGAGATACATACGATGCGAACTACAATAGTGTTCATACTCGTTGGAGTGCTGGCTCTCGTCACACTCACAAGCTGCGGAAACGGCGATGAAGCCGCCGCCACTACCGGCTACGCACCCGACCAAACAGTCGAGGCCTACGCTTACGTCCATGGCGGATACGTCGGTCAGGCCGTCGTCACCACCGATGCCGAAGGCAACATCGATGTCACCATAGACGAGGCATTCCTGCCTCACACCCTCGCCCACGTTGACATCGAGTCCGATGAGTGGAACGAAGATAATACCGTAACCTACATGGTGCGTGGAGAGGCCAACTACGTGGCACGCTGGATCTCATACGACGGGACGAACTTCGTCGGTAACACCGTCGGTACCTCTCTTGTCTATGTACCCGCCGACGATTCCGGGAATCCCGCGACCGAGGTCAACCAGAATATCCTCGAGAAGACCATCATCCGCAACGAGACGAACATGGAGTCCTGGTTCAACAGCATCACCGACGGCTCCTTCGAAGTATACACGGAGTTTGGCGGGGATCCGATGACGGTCACCGAAACCACCTACGGCGGGCTCACCAAGCGCAACTCAGAGTACTGGAACTTCGGTATCGGTTGGGAGGGCAACATGGAAGAGATTCAGACCGCGGCCGAGGAGTACGGCGTCGGTTACTCTCTCGACGACCTGTCTCGTGATTCCGAGGACGGTACGTGGAGTGTCGCCGACGCGACGACAGGCGCAACCGCCTCGGACTTCCCGGACTACTTCGCCCTGATTCAGAAGGCTGTCGCACGCCTCGAGATGCAGTAACGGCTGCTGCTGCGCTCGCAGCGGTAGTATCATTTTTCTATTAACGATTTTCCGGGGCCGCGGTCATCTCGATCGCGGCCCCGTTTTCGTACGGGCTCCAAAACCGCGAGACTCCCCACTGCTTGACGCAGAAAATTGCACCTTTGGCGCGCGAAAAAGCTTTGCAGATTAGTCAGCTCGGGCTATTATGGCGCACATGAAAGAGATGATGCGCCATGGCCCGGGGCGGACCTATTTGATTGCGCTCCTGCTCTCGATTGTTGTGTTCATCGTGGCCCTGTTCATGGGTATTACGGAACTCACCTCGGCGGGCGAGGCCGTCGTCCTGTTCGGTTGGATGACCATGCCGCTGGTTATCGGCGTGTTGTTCGTCATCTTTTGGCTGGTCGCCTACCTCATCTACTTCTTTTTTTTCTGGCCGTATCGATAGGAGTTCTCAATGGTAACAGCAATTGTTGCGCTTGCGCTCTTCGGCGCGATTATCGTTCTCATGGCGGCCTATGGCTACCGGATCTCGGCAAAGACGGCCGAAGACTACATGCTCGGCGGGCGCACGATCGGCGTGGTGGTCATGTTCTTCTTCGTCCTGTTCGCGATTTCTTCCTCATGGACCTTCTATGGCTTTCCGGGACTGCTCTACACGCAGGGGCCAGGCTACGTCATGTTCATCTGGGGAAGTGTTGCGGGGTTCGCCGGGCTCTACATGTTTCTTGGTCCGAGGCTATGGGCGCTTGCGAAGATTAATCGCTTTCTCTCTCCGGTCGAGGTGCTCGCCGAGCGATATGAGAGCAAAGCACTGCGCCTCATCCTGAGCTTGAGCATTCTTGCCTTCATTGTTCCCTACGTCGGCATTCAGCCGCTGGGTGTCGGTGCTGGGTTCGAGGCGCTGACCGGGCTACCCGCGGCATGGGGTGCCATCTACACGGCGGTGATCCTCATCGTGCTCGTTCTCCTCGGTGGTATGCGCATTGTCGCGTGGGTCAACATCTTCCTCGGTACCGTATACGTTACAGCGCTCCTCGGTAGTCTTATCTGGGTTGTCGCGCGGCTCTTTCCAGAAGGAGGGCTGGTCGAAGCCGCCGGTATCGTCGCCGAGCGGAGTCCCGAGCTTCTGGCCACGCCGGGGCCCGGCGGAGAGTTCACCTCCATCGTGATGGCCGGCACCCTCATCGTAGGACTCCTCGCCTTCAGCTGGCCGCACGTTGCCATCGGGTGTATGACGGCGCGGGACAAATCGCTTTTCAAATGGTTCCCGCTTCTGATCTTCATCTTCGGCGGGCTCTTCTTCTACATCATCCCATTCATCTGGGGCTCGCTCGTAGCGCCCGCTGCCATCCCACCGGCAGAACTCGCCGAGATTGCGGCGCAGAACGGGGTGAGCGTGCAGGAGGAGGCCGACCGGGTAGTGCAGACCATCATCACACGCAGCCTGCCCGAGTGGTTCGGAGTCTACGTGCTCCTCGGCGTCATCGCCGCGGCGGTGAGTACGGCGGCCGTACAGCTCATGACGAGCAGCGTCATCGTCAGCCGCGACGTGGTGCAGGGTCTGTTCAAGGAAGACGCGACGGACCTGCAGATCACCACATGGGCCCGCTGGGCTGTGGTCATCATCGTGTTGGCAAGCCTCGTCATGAGTGTTCTGAGCCGGGGCGCAATGGCGCTCTATCTCACCGATGTCAGCGTGCCCGGCTTTGCCCAGTGGGCGCCGGCGCTCGTCGGCGGCCTCTTATGGAAGCGTGGCACAAGGCAGGGAGCGATCGCCGGCACGCTTGCCGGCGTGATCTATCTCGTTGCCTCTCTGCTCATCGTAGTCGGCGGGGAGCGAATTCTCGTGATCGGGCATCCGGTCATACCGAGCCTGCTCGTCAATACGGTCCTCTACATCGTGGTGAGCAAGCTCACACCCCGGCCCAGCGAGCAGATTGAGACGCAGTTCTTTGACGAAGTGGAGGACTACCTCAGATCGGAGGCGCGCTGATGGCGGACTGGAGATTGATCTACAACCCCGACGGGGACACCGCCGACGTGGTGGCTCACGGCGCCGCCGTGGCCGAAGGGCGCATTGCGGGTAAGTATCAGCTCTCGACGACTACAGTCCCCGATACGGTGATCATTCAGCGAAGCACCAAATTGGGAATCATTTCCGGAGCGGATGTCCGCGTCGACCGAGATGCCGCACGGGAGGCGGGGATCGAGGTCGCGCAGGCGCCACGGCAGGGACGGAACAGCGCACGGGCGGTGGGCACTATTCCTTTGAGCGAGCTCATGGCAAAAGGCTCGCGGAAGTTCGACGCCGCACAGGTCGAGCCCGACGATCCCGCGGTCATCCTCTACACCTCGGGCACGACCGGCAATCCGAAGGGGGTGACGCTCACCAACCGCAACATCCACTTTCAGTGCAATACGGTTGTCCCCTCCATCATACCCTTTACCCACGAGGACCGGGTGGTTGGCGTTCTCCCCCTCTATCACGTCTACGGGCTTGCGAACGGCCTCGTCGCCTGCGTGAACTACGGCGCCTGCATGGTCATGATCGCCCAGTACAGTCCGCAGAATCTCCTCGACGCGATCGCGGACAATCAGGCCACCGTCATGCCGGCGATACCGAGCATGTACCAGCATCTCCTCACGGTTGCCCGTTCGCGCACGGCACGCATCCCGAAGAGCCTGAAGTACTGCGTCTCAGGCGGCGCGCCACTCTCGGTGTCCGTTCTGCGCGAGTTCATGACGGTGTTCGAAACCCAGATTTCGGAGGGCTACGGGCTCACAGAGACCACCTCGAGCGTGTGCTGCAACGTTGCCGGTGACGGCTACAAGGAAGGAAGTATCGGGCACGCGGCAACCGGCGTTGAGATGAGCGTCTTCGACGACGAGGGCAACGAGCTCGCGCCGGGGGAAGTCGGCGAGATCGTCATCCGAAGCGAAACGGTCACGCCGGGCTACTGGAACAACGACGCGGCAACCGGCGAGTCCTTCAGTCCCGGCGGTTGGTTTCACACCGGCGACCTCGGCTACGTCGACGAGGACGGGGTCTTCTTCATAACCGACCGGAAGAAGGACCTCATAATCCGGGGAGGCTTCAACATTTCTCCGCGCGAAGTGGAAGAGGTGATCATGCTTCATCCCAAAGTGCGGGATGCGGCAGTTGTTGCGGCGGAAAGCAAGCGAGGCGAGGAGACCGTGAAGGCCTTCATCGTGCTCCATGACGGCGAGGAGATGAGCGAGCGGGAGGCCATCGACCACTGCGAGGAGAATATGGCGCCGTACAAACGGCCCAAGATTGTCGAGTTCGTCGATACGCTGCCCAAGAGCGCGACGGGCAAGATTCTGCGAAATGAGCTTCGCGGTGAGACCAAGGACAAGCGACTTGTGGAGCGGGAGAGATAATGTTTAAACGCGCAAAAGAAGAGGGGCCGCCGCCTGTGGGGCTCGGCCACACGCTCGAGGAAATCACCCGCCGGTACAGGAAGCGGGAGGCGATCCGATTCGAAGGGCAGGTAACCACCTATCAGGAGCTCGAGGAGAACGCGAACCGCGTGGCCGGCGGCCTTTCCGCCCTCGGCATCGGCGCAGGTGACCGCGTGGCACTCATGCTGCCGAACATCCCGGAGTTCGCCTACAGCTTCTTCGGCATACAGAAGCTCGGCGCCGTCGCCGTCCCTTTCAACACAATGTACAAGGGGCGCGAGATCAGCTTCATCCTCAAGGACTCCCGCGCCCGTGCGATTATCTGCCTGACCAACTTCGCGAACCTTATAAGCGAGATCAGGGAGGACTGCCCCGACCTCGAACACATTGTCGTTACCGGGCAACGGACGCTCGTCTTTATCGATCCGGATGCCACGGTGAACGTCCAGCTCGTGTTCGAGAAGTCGCATTTCTCGAGCGCCGACGAAGCATTTCGTGCGATCGGCTCGGTGATCGTCGAGGCCTTCGGGGAGCTCGGCGTGGAGGACGCATGGTACAAGCATCAGGGAGCCGTGCGGTCGGCCGGCGGAAAGAAGCTTGCGACGATTCTCCTCAGCGAGATCGAGAACCTGTACGTCTCGAACGTGATCGTCTTTCTCAAGGAGATGGACACCGACCCACTCTTCAAGGTGCTCTACGTCCCGCCGGAGATCAAGGACAAGGCGGTCGAGCCGCTGAGCAGCGTCGAGCAGGAAGCGGGCCGCAAAGCCACAATCGAGCAGTTCCGTGACGCCCTCGTCGCGAAGCTCTCGGCGACGCTCGGCATAACGATTCGGCCCGGCAAGCTCACCCGCGATGAGCTCATGGCCTACGAGAAGAACCGCGCCATGGCACATCGCGTGTGAGCCGGCGCTGGAACGCGGCCCGGGAGGCGGATCTGATCACCTGAGTGCGTGCGCCTTGGCCGGGCTGCTCGACCCGTCTCGGCCGAATGCGTTATGCTTATGGACGTGGCATCCGACGTTCTTCAAAAGTTTTCGCGAGAGGAACTGGATCAGCTTTTCGACGCTCTATCCCGGCTGGGTATCTTCTTCAAGGATCTCGATAAAGACGAGGTGATCCCGAATGCCTTCTGGGCGGTGTGGGGCTACAGCGCCGAGGAGATGAAAGGTGAGCGCTGGCTCAAGGCCCTTCACCCGGATGATCGGGCGCAGGTGAGGATGCGCTTCGAAGAGCACGGCAACGGTAGCGACGAGATCACCCAGTCGGAGTACCGGGTCCTCACGAAATCCGGCGAGGTCCGCTGGATTCTCAGCAAGGCGATCCTCTTCGGTGGCGAGGGCGATAATGCCCATCACAAGATGGTGGCCATCGACTACGACGTGACCGCAATGAAGGAGGCGGAGGAGCAGATCGCGCGGGCACGTGCCGACGCCGAAGCCCACGCTCGAGAGGCGGAACTGTTGCGGCGGGCAGGTGCGGCCATCGCATCCACGTTGGACAGGAGTCAGGCGGTGCGGCGGGTCCTCAGCTTCCTTGCGCAAACCGTACCCTATCAGACCGCGACGGTGCAGGTCCTCGAAGAGGATGTGCTCGAGGTCGTCGACTCTTCGGGGCCGGTGCGTAGCGGCTTCGGTCCCGGCACCAAGCACGCGCTGCGTGATCATTTCGGCTACCGGTGGATCGTGGAGAGCAGGGAACCGGAGCTCCTCGTCCGCCCTGCAGATGAGATCCCCGAGCTCCCCGAACACGCTGATGGCGAGCCGATCTCATGGATCGGCGTTCCCCTCCTGGCTCAGGGAGTCGTAGTCGGCACGCTCACGTTGTCGGCTTCGCACGGCGAGTCCTTCGGAGAGGAGCATTTGCGGCTTGCCTCCGCCATTGCCGACTACGTGGCCCTAGCAATTCAGAACGCCCGGCTTTTCGAGGTGGCCCACCGCGCCGCCATTACCGATCCATTGACCGGTGTCTATACACGATACTGGTTTATCCCGTACGTGGAACAAGAGATCGCGGCCGCTCTTCGAGCCTCGGCGCCTCTCTCGCTGCTTGTCTTTGATCTGGACCACTTCAAGCAGTTGAACGACACCTACGGCCACCCCGCCGGCGACGACGTCCTTGCCGGACTCATTCGGGCAATCTCCGGCGTGCTGCGCGCGGCGAATCCCGTGTGCCGACTCGGCGGCGAGGAGTTTGCGGTTCTCCTGCCCGGCACGGAGGCCGAGGCGGCACGAGCGGTCGCAGGTCGGCTCTGCGAGACAGCCGAGGCGGCGAGATACGACTGCTGCCCCTACCGCCCGGTGACTATCAGTGTGGGCGTTGCAAGCCTCGGCGATTCCTGCCGGGATTACCGTGAGCTTCTGTCGAACGCCGACAAAGCGCTGTACCGCGCCAAGGCGAGGGGCCGGAATCGAGTTGTTCTGTCCGGTGCGCACGACTGATGTGTATTGGCCGCCGTGTGCGGCTTTCCGATGCCATCGTGTCATAGGTACGTTTCGATAATGCGAGCACGACTGGGGAAAGTTAGATCGGCGTTGCGGCACAGCTTCTGGTTCCTTCCGGCTCTCCTGTCTATCCTCGCGGCGGCTCTGTCCTTGGCGGCCGGCGCGCTGGGAAGCTGGGTCGACGTTCCGCCTGTGGGCTGGGTCTATGCCCTCGGCTCCCAGGGGATCCGCGACCTTCTGGGAATGATCGCCGGCTCCATGATTACGGTGGCCACCACGGCCTTTTCCATCATCATCGTGGCATTACAACTTGCCTCGGGACAGCTCGGCCCGCGATTGCTGCGAAACTTCATTCGCGACAGAGGCAATCAGGTGGTCTTCGGGGTGTTTCTCGGAACGTTCGTCTACAGCGCGTTGTTGCTGCGAACGATAGGGGAGGACGGTGAGCTTTCCTCGTCGACGGGTGTTTCGGTTTCCTTCGCCCTGCTGCTGGCAATGATAGCGGTCGGAGTTCTCATCTTTTTCATCCATCACGCCGCCCTGTCTATCCAGAAAGACAGGGTCATCGCACGGCTGAGCGAGGAGCTTACGAAGTCCGTGCACAAGCTCTATCCCAAAACGATCGGCCTCGAGCCCCCGGAAATCGTGGAAGATGATAGAATCGTGGCCCAGCGTCTCCCGAAAAGCGCTACCTCACCCTGGGAGGGAATCGTCGACCTGCGCGTGGAGAATACCGGCTATATCCAAGCTGTGGATGCAAAGAAGCTGATGAACGTCGTGGTCGCAGCCGACATTCAGGTGTATCTGACCAAGCGGCCCGGAGATTTTGTGAGTCATGGTGCCGTGGTTGCGAAGATCCGCTCGGGAGAGCACGTCTGCGCCAAGACGGAGCGGCGTCTCAGAGATGTCTTTGTGCTTGGAGTCGAGCGGACTGCGCAACAGGATGTCGCTTTCGTATTCGATCAGCTCGTAGAAATCGGCATCCGCGCCCTCTCACCCGGAATCTATGATTCCTTCACTGCAATGCGGTGCGTTGACCGTCTCGCGGACGCTCTGTCCCTGGTTGCCCGCACGCCCTTTCCGTCGCCCTATCGCTTTGACGGTGAGGGCAACCTCCGGGTCATAACCGAGCCGCTCAACTTTGCCGTCCTTATTTCCCTTGTACTGTATCCCCTGGCCGAAGCCGCGGCCGGCCACACAAACGTCGTGGCCAGGCTATTCGGGGCGATCGGTGAGATCGGGAGCGCCTGCGGCGAGCAGCGTGAACGGGAGGCCCTGCGCCGGTTTAACGATTATCTTCTCGAGCTCTCCCAGTCCGCGCCCGGCCGGCCGGTAGAGTATGCAGGTCTCGATAAGCTTCATGAAGAGGCGAATCAAATCGTGGGTAAGCCCGACTGAGCCCGGCGGACCGCCGGCGTGCGCCGGCGCAGCAACTGTGCCCTCTGCGGCCTCTACAGCTGTGTCCTGGTATTCATGCTATGCATAAGTATACTGGGCACAGGAGGCGCTCATGGGCACAGCGGCAACGATTCCGAAATACGAGGCGGTGGCCGATCGCGTTCAGGCGATGATCGATAACGGCGTGTATGAGCCCGGCGAGCGGCTTCCCTCGATACGCGAGCTTCACCTCCAGCTCGGCGTGAGCATCAACACGGTGAGAGAGGCCTATCGGGTGCTCGAAAGCCGGGGGGTCGCTGAGGCGGTATCGCA
>JAAAOR010000140.1 GCA_009908735.1 Spirochaetota bacterium
AAGGTAGCGCAGCTTGCCGTCACGCCCGGGGACAAACTCGTCGAAAAGGTAGGGCCGAGGCTCCATGCGCTCGCGAAGCGAGGTGGTAAACCGCACCGTCCCCATGCTGATCCAGGCGATGCGCGTCGAGGGGAATGCCGCGAGCCGGTCGATCAGCTTGCCGTAAAGCTCTTCGTAGCCCTCGACATGGATAATCGGATCGAAGTGAAACGCCACGAGATAGCCGGCATCCACGACACGTTGCGCGGCCGCAAGTCGCCGCTCAATCGAGGCCGCAAAGGGCTCTTCGACGTCCGCCAGCTCCGGCGGGTTCAGGGAAAAGCCGACCACGGCGTTCCCGTGGCGCGGCAGATCGAGGAGGTGATCGACGAAGTCCGTCTTCGTCTTCATCTCGAAGTACACGTTGTCGAATCCGGCGAGTGCGTCGATGTAATCCGCCGAGAGCTCGAAGAGGGGATCGAGCAGGAGCGAGTCGCCAACCTCTCCGGTGCCGACACGTACCGCGCGGTCTGGGTTGTTGCGGGCAATGCTCACGAGCGCGTCAATTGCTTCGTCTCGGGCGATTTGAGCGGTGAGAGGACTGAAGTTGAGGTAACTCTGCATGATGCAGTAGCTGCATCCAAGCGTGCACCCGAGGTAGACATTGGCGGTGAGGTAGTTGCAGCACAGGTGGCCCTGCGTGCCGGGACAGCGGCCCACGACCGGGCCGTGGGAGGCGGTGATAAAGAGGGTACTCTGCCTCTTGTCGAGCACGGTCGTGATTGGTCTTCCGGAGAGACGGGAGAGCGCGCGCTCCGCCGCCGCGTCGCCGCGGGCACTCTCGGTAACGTAGACCCGCCGTATCACATCATCATAAAAGACTGAAGAGCTCATCGACCTCATCCTCGAGTTCGGAAATTGCCTCGACCCGCTTCTCAAGCTCCCGACGCGAATCGAAGGTGAACTCAACGGTGAACCGGCTCCCCTCGAAGTTCGGCGGCGGGCTCAGCCGCACGCCGGAGCCGGCAAGCGCGCGGCCCGAAATCTCCTCGAAGCGGGCCTCGAGGGTCGAAAGCGTCGGATAGCGGCGCTTTCGAAGCGCGGGGAGCGGGTCGCGATCGGGGTTTGCAGACGCCGTGCCGCCTTCCTTCGTGGCGCCGGCGCCGGCTGCCTCCGAGACCACCACCGAAAGCTCGTCATCACCGAGGGCATCGCGCTGTGCGATCTCCCAGAGCATCGTGAAAAAGCGCCGGCGGTTGCTGAAGGAAAGCCCCGCGGTGCGCTCGCCCGCGGCTGCGGCGGTAACGGGATACGCTCGCAGGCGCTCTGCGGTCTTGAGGTCGAGGCGTTCCCCGGCCACCATATCCTGCAGAACCTGGGGCAGGCCCACGTAGCGTCTGACAGCCGGAGCAAAGGGTTTCCCGCCGGTTACAAGGCGATTTGTCTCCTCGTCCGGCACAACGCCGGCCGCATCGAGAAGCTCGACGAGCCGCCGCTGCTCTTCGAGGCCGTACGCTCCGGCCCGCCCCTCAAGCGCGAGGAGCAGATGCACGGCCGCCCTCGCATCACCGGCAAAGGGCTGCGTACGGACCTCCGCCCGGTCGGCTGCGTGCATCTGCGATGTCGCGGCCACCTCCGTCCCCCGCCGGCCCAGGCGCGCCACCACGGCCCATCCCCACAGAAGGGTGCGGAGCACCTCCGGTAAATCGTCGCGGTTCACCGCGATCGGCAGCGGCGGGTAGTAGCCGGCGGCCACCGGATCGATAACCGCGTTCGCGGCCCCCGTCACGGCGCTCGCTGGGCTCGCGGGGTTCGAGGGGGTCGAGGCAGGCGGCTCAAAAATGTCGGTTGTGCGTGGAAGCCTTTCCAGCGCGCTGCGCTGCATGAGGCGCAGACTACCAGATTCGCCCACGCGTGTGTATTCCCCGGCCTGGCTCGACGGCGACGCCACACGGCCGCGCCGAGCGTTGACATGAGATAGCCGACTATTTATCGTGAGGTCCGGGTCCTTGTATCCCCCACACGCTGAAACAGAGAGGTTTTCTGCATGAATATCGTTCCGTATACGGTAAACCCCAACCTTCCCGAGCCGCTTGCGCCGCTCTCGGAGCTTGCCCGCAACCTGTGGCTCAGTTGGAACTTCGACGCCGTATCACTGTTTATCCGACTCGACTATGACGCCTGGCTTGCCTCACGGCAGAATCCCGTGCGGACGCTGGGAATGGTACCGCAGGAGCGCCTCGAGGAGCTCGCCGAGGACGATTCCTATCTCTCCGCGCTTCACAACGTCTACGATAAGTTTCGCAAGTACCTCTCCAGCGAGACCTGGTACTCGGGCCCGACCGAGGAGGTCGTGGCATACTTCTCCATGGAATACGGCCTCGATGTGAGCCTTCCCATCTACTCCGGTGGACTCGGGATCCTCTCAGGCGACCACCTCAAGACAGCCTCCGACCTCGGTCTACCACTTGTTGCGGTTGGCCTCCTCTACCGCCAGGGCTATTTCCAGCAGTATCTCAACGCCGACGGCTACCAGCAGGAATCCTACCCTGAGAACGACTGGTACAACATGCCGGTTCGCCGCTGCCGGACGAAAGACGGCGGCGACGTGAAAATTACCGTAAAGATGGCGGACGCGATGGTGACCGCGCGGGTGTGGGAGGTCAAGATCGGCCGTGTGTCGCTGTATCTCCTCGACACCAATATCGATGAGAACGACGACGAGCACAAAGAGATCACGGGCTCGCTCTACGGGGGCAACCGGGAGAACCGCATCCGCCAGGAGATCCTGCTCGGCATCGGCGGCATCCGGGCCCTGCGTGCGTGCGGCTACAACCCGGCCGTGGCCCACATGAACGAGGGTCACTCCGCCTTCCTGGGCCTCGAGCGCGTGCGGGAGTTCGTTCAAAACGACGGCCTCTCAACCAGAGAGGCTATCCAGGCGGTGTGGCCCACGAGCATCTTCACCACCCACACCCCGGTGCCCGCGGGCAACGAGCGTTTCGACGTACAGATGATGCAGAAGTACTTCCACAGCCTCACCGAGGGTACCGGCCTGGAATGGCATGACTTCATGGCTCTCGGCCGGGAAAATCCCGAGGATGTCGAGGAGCACTTCTGCATGACGGTGCTCGCCATGAAGCTCTCGGCCTACAACAACGGTGTTAGTAAGCTCCACGGCGACATCTCTCGGGACATGTGGAAGTCGATCTGGCCCGGTCTTCCCCAAGAGGAGATTCCCATTGGGAGCATCACCAACGGCGTCCACGCCCGCACGTTCGAGTCGCACGACATGGTGGATCTTCTCGACCGCTACTTCGGGCCACGTTTCTACGATGAGCCGACCCACCTCGATATCTGGGATCGCATGGACCGTATCTCAGACGAAGAGCTGTGGCGTGTGCACGAGCGTCGCAAGAGTCGGCTCGTTGCCTTCGTGCGAGACCGACTGCGCCGGCATCTGAAGAGCCGCGGAATCACCGGGAACCAGCTCGCCCATGCAAACGAGGTCTTGAGCCCGACCGCCCTGACGATCAGCTTCGCGCGTCGCTTTGCGACCTACAAGCGGGCAACGCTGCTTTTTCGGGATCCCGACAGACTCAGACGCCTGCTCACCGACCCCGAGCGCCCCATTCAGCTCATCTTCTCGGGCAAGGCCCACCCCCATGACGTTCCCGGAAAGAACCTGATACGCGATATCGTGAAGTTCGCGAGCCAGCCGGAGCTACGCAGTAAGATCGTTTTCCTCGAAAACTATGATATGACTACGGCAAAGTATCTCGTCTCGGGCAGCGATCTGTGGCTCAACACCCCGCGCCGGCCGCTCGAGGCAAGCGGTACCAGCGGGATGAAGGCTGCGGTGAACGGTGTTCTCAACTGCTCAACGCTCGACGGCTGGTGGGCCGAGGCATACGACCCATCAATCGGCTGGGCTATCGGAAACGGGGAAGAGTACGAAGACACCCAGCTCCAGGACGAAATCGAGAGTAAGGCGCTCTACGATCTTCTCGAACGGGAGATAATCCCCACCTTTTTCAACCGCGGCCAGGACGGCCTCCCCCGGACCTGGATCAGCATGATGAAGCGCTCGATGCGAAGCATCGGCAAGCAGTTTGCGAGCCACCGGATGCTTATGGAGTACCACGAGCAGTTCTATTCGAAGGCGCTTGAGAACTACAAGACCGGGATTGCCGGTAAGGAAAAACGGCCGAAGGAAGTTTCCGCCTATCTGGATAAACTGAACCAGGCATGGAACGAGGTCTCGGTGGTCGAGCTTACAGACCCCGGTCATCCCGAGCTGCATGTGGGTGAGCACCTGGAGATCAGCGCGGACATCAACCTCGGCCCACTCTCGCCCGCGGAGATCCGTGTCGAGGCCTATTTCGGCCACATCAACTCTCAAGGTGGTATCGACAACCCGGAGACAGCGGAGATGCAACCCCGAGACGGCCAGGACGCACATACGGGGACACTTCATTACGTGGCAAGAGTTCCCTGCAACGTCGCCGGCCGCCAGGGCTATTCGGTGCGGATCCTGCCGAAACACCCGGACCTCACCCACAATCTCGTTCCCGGATACGTCAAGTGGGCATGACGCGTGACGTGAGCCGCGGTGAGCGGCTTCAGAACTCGACGCATCTCTTGCTTGACCGCCCCCAGAGGCCGTGCTACCCTTTTTATTGGAAGGTGGGGGGTAATAAGTGGCTTCGTGGACTGGAAGCGAGTACGGCGTATCTCTCGATGGAACAGGGCGAAACGGTAAGATTTATTGCGCCAACTGCTATCACTGCAAGCTTTCGATGGAGAAGCTACCGGCAGGCGATGAGTATCGGCTACGGGTTCGATGTGATGCCGGACAGTGGAGGAAGAAGCAGGGCGAAGAGAAGCTCTACAAGTACTCGACAGTCATCAGGCGTAGTCCCGATTACTGCGACGATTACGAGCCGATGGGTTCCCTCAAAGACTTTCTCAAAGAGCTCAAGAGGAACCTGCCGGTCAAAGACGAAACCTACGTATACGAGTAACCAACATGCATACAGCTAAACTCACCCTGTTTATTGCGGTGCTGGTACTGCTTTTCGCCGCGTGTGAAACCGTGCCCGAGCAGTCCGATATTCCAGAAGACCTTTCCACCCAGGAGTACTTCCAGCGTGCGCAGGAAGCGGTCGACCAGCGCTACTACGAAACAGCGCTCGTGTACTACCGCACGTATCTCGAGCGCAACCCTGACGACGTCGAAAACCGTGTCGCCGCTCAGTACGAAATCGCATTCCTCCACTACAAAATGGAAGACTACGACACCGCGGAGCGCATGTTCGAGGAGCTTCTCGTGCGCTACGACGGCGAGGAGGCGAATCAGCTTCCGGCGTGGCCGCGGATCCTGTCCGAGAAGCTGCTTGAAAAAATAGAAGAGGAAAGACGCGCGGAGCTCGCCCCGCCGGAAGAAGGCTGACGATCGGGCCTGGGCTTAATGCGGCAGGATGATCGTGTGAACTTTCACGTCACGGTCGCGCGCGAGGTCATACACCATCTCCCGCGTCACACCGCCGCGCGGTCGCGGATGCGGCGGGGCATCTCCAACGAGAATCACCATGCGGGCCTGGGATTCCCACGGGAATTTCTCTAGCGAGACATAGAGCGCCTCATGCACCGCCTCAGGGATATCCCTGCCCCCTGCGACCCTGATCCGATCTACCGCCGCCTGGACCGACTCGAGGTCAGGCTGGAATCCTACGTTCTGCGTGAGGTACTCTTCCATATAGTCTCGATAGTAGACCATCCCGACGCGAACGTTGCCGAATCGTCCCGTTTCCTCACGGAGTAGCGGAACGAGATCACGCCGAAGGAAGGGCAGGTCGTTTCGCATGCTCTCGGTGGTGTCGAGCACGAGCACGAGATCGAGGCTCTCTCCCTCGGTCTCCCTGATGATCTCTGCAATGCGAGCCGGAATGTCCTCTTCACCTTGCGAGTAGGTTGCCGTCCCATCACTCTCCCGTGCGATCTCTTCGTAGTTCTCGACGGTGTCGGACATGTAGTTGCCCTCGGGCGGCCCTTCCTCGGGTGCCTGTTGCACCGAGAGCACGAAAGGGTTGTCGCGAAACGCCCCGGCATACGAGGCGTACTCATCGGTAAAGGTGCGGACATTCAGGAAGGCACCATCGAGCACCTGCAGCTCGCCGCTTCTGCTCCAGGGATAGCCGTAGGTGACTATGTAGGGTACGAACACTGTGAAGGCCGAACCGAAAATCTCGTCCTCCTGCGGAGTCGAGTCGATGAGGTAGTAGCGTCCGTCGTCGAGAAACTCGCCGTCGAGCACACGTCGCTCATCGCCGTTCATGGGATGATACTCGGGATTGCGGTAGGCGTAGCTCGCGACCTCGCGGTCGGGGTCTTCGGTTGACTCTGTGATGAGCACCGAGGCGATGTCGGGCTTGTTGCGTATGAACAGGATGTACCCGCCGTCGAGGCTCTGCTCGATACGGAGATCCTCGGCGTCCACCGACAGGTCCTGCGAAGAAAGGGGGTGGGTGGTGGTAACAAGAAGAAGGCTCGCAAAAACGGCGGCGTGAACCCGTCTCATCGCACTTACGAGTATCGGAAGAATCCAGTGGCGGAATTAGCGAGGCACCACCGCCGGGAAAGGGGCGACTCCTGCCGAATCGGTCGTCTCGAGAAAGAACGAAAAACGCTCGAGGAACGCTTCGATGAAATCGCACTCCGAGCCTGCCGGCGAGGCGCCGGGATCACTCGGGGCGCCGGGATCCCCCGGCGCGGCGGCGCCGAATCGAAAGAAGGCGTGGCGCTCTCGCTGAGGCCAGGCGAAGTGTACGAGCCTTCCGCTCCCCTCAGGCAGCGCGTCAACGGCGCGCCCGTCGCAGGAGGCCTCGGTCCAGGTCCCTCGCCGGAACACCGGCGCTTCGGTGTAGAAGACCTCCACGCTCGCGCCGCGCGCCGCCGCGGCCGTGGCCGGAACCTCCGACGCGGGGGCCGCAGGCAGCTCGTATACCCCTCGCTGATACTCGATTGTGTTTGGTGGAAGAAACGGGAGGGTCTGCCGCCGGACGGGTCCGGAGACCAGCACCGCCACCTGCCTCGCATCACCCGCTGCGCCTTCTACCTCCTGCGCCGGGAGCTGCGACGCCGGCGCCGCGATCAAGATTATGGCGACTGCGGCGCGCACCAGCAAAAGCCGCGGGTGGCGGAACCGGCTCTGCGCATGCGGCAGCCCTCTCCCGGCGGAGACGACGCCGTCCGCGCGACGCCTCGCCGGCGCAGAGCCCGCGTCCCTCACTCTACCGTCACGCTCTTGGCAAGGTTTCGCGGCTGGTCCACGTCGCGGCCGAGCTCGATGGCCGTATAGTAGGAAAACAGCTGAAACGGGACGACCATCAAGAAGGGATACATGTACTCGTGCGTGGGCGGGACGAAGAACACGTCGTCGGCAATCTTCGCAACCTCGTTGTCGCCCTCGACGGCAAGGGCGAGAACCGGCCCGCGGCGCGCCTTCACCTCTTTCATGCTGGTAATCACCTTATCGCGCAGCCCGTTATCCGGGACGACGAAAAAGCTCGGCGTGTTATCGTTTATAAGCGCGATTGGGCCGTGTTTGATCTCCGCGGCGCTGTAACCCTCGGCGTGGACGTAGGAGATCTCCTTGAGCTTGAGCGCCCCCTCGAGCGCGACGGGGTAATTTATGCCGCGGCCGAGGAAGAGAAAGTTTCCGGCGTGCGCGTACTTCTTGGCAAGGACCTCGAGCTCGCCGCGGCGGTCGACGATCTGTGCCACAAGGTCGGGCACCTGTTCGAGATCCCTGATGAAGGCCATACCGTGCTCTAGGGACATGTGGCGCATGCGCGCCATAATGAGGGCAAAGAGGTAGAACGCGGTAATCTGGCTGGTGAAGGCTTTTGTGGAGGCTACCGCGATTTCCGGGCCGGAGTGGATGTAGACGCCACCGTCTGACTCCCGCGGGATCGTCGAGCCGACCACGTTGCAGATGCCAAGCACGCGTGCGCCTTTGCGTTGGAGTTCGCGCATCGCGTAGAGGGTGTCGGCGGTCTCCCCGGACTGGGATACCGCGAAATAGATGTTGTTGCGTTCGACGACGGGGTTTCGGTAGCGAAGCTCCGAGGCAAGCTCGGCCTGCGCCGGGATTCGCGCGATGGTCTCGAGGAGGTAGGCGGCAATCATCCCCGCGTGCAGCGAGGTTCCCGCCGCGATGATTTTCACCCGCTCGACCTCGAGAAGCTCCTTGTTCGACATGTTGAGACCCCCGAGATGCCCGGTGCCGTACTCCATGTCGAGACGCCCTTGCATGGCGCGCTTTATGGACTCCGACTGCTCGAGGATCTCCTTTTCCATAAAGTGGGCAAAGCCGCCCTTCTCGATCTCTTCGAGCTCCCAGCTGATGAAGTCGACCTTTTTGTCGATCTCCCGGCTGCGCAGGTCGGTCGTTTTGTAGCTGTGGGGAGTGAGCCTAACGAGCTCGCCGTCCTCGATATAGACCACTTGCTTCGTGTGAGCCACGAGGGCCGTCGCATCCGAGGCCAGAAACATCTCTTCGTCCCCTACACCGAGCACTAGGGGCGAGCCGTTTCGTGCGCCGACGAGAACGTTCGGCTCCGCGGCGTGCATCGCCAGAATACCGTAGGTGCCCTTCAGCAGGCGCACCGTCTGCCGTACGGCGGTTTCCAGATCGCCGTCGTAGAGGCTGGCAACGAGATGGGCAATGACTTCCGAGTCCGTCTCGGTCCGGAAGATGTAGCCCTCCTCCTCGAGCTTCTCCTTGAGGGAGGTGAAGTTCTCGATGATGCCGTTGTGCACGACCGCGATGGAGTTGGTTCCGTCGGTATGCGGGTGGGCATTTAGCTCATTTACCTCGCCGTGAGTGGCCCAGCGAGTGTGCCCGATGCCCCAGACGCCGCCGAGGTCCTCCGGCACGCGCTCTCGCAGGCGGAACAGCTTGCCCTCCCGCTTGTGGACGTGCAGGCCCCGCTCGTCACCAACCGCGATCCCCGCCGAGTCATACCCGCGGTACTCAAGCCTCTTGATACCCTCGATCAGGATCGGGGCGGCCGGCTTCGGCCCGCAGTATCCTATTATTCCACACATTTGTTTGCTCCTTCGAAGCGGAGCGGTGACGCCGGCAATCGGCGCGCGGCGGCGCGGTTGCCGGCCGGCTGCACCGTCATCCGCAGGCGGCGGCGCGGTTGCCGGCCGGCTGCACCGTTACCCCGGCTCCGCCGTCGACTCCGGCGCCGGGTCCCGCTCCGGGTCCTGCCCGCCTTTCTCGGCAAGGGCGCCGAGACGCCCCTCGTTTTTCAATCGGATCGCATTCTGTTTCACTGTGCAAATGCCGCGATCGGTGAGACCGTCGATGATGCTCTGCACCGTCTGCGAGGGAATCTCCAGGTTGAGCGAAATTTCCTTCACCACGCGGTCCCGCGCCAGCACCGGCTCACCGTCACGTTTGGAAATGAAGCGGTTGTAGAGATCCAGGGCGACCAGGCTCTCCTCGTTCTTGCGGAAGAAGTACTGTATCTGCGCATTTGCCTCGGCCAGCCGGCGGGAGAGCTTGTCGATGACACTCATCGCGATCTTCGCGTTCTTCTCGATCATGCTCTGAAACCCCTGCCTGTCGAAGGCGAGGAGATAGGTGTCGGTGACGGCCGTCACCGTCGCGGTTCGCTCGATGCGGGAGACGATGGCCATCTCGCCGAAGAACTCACCCTTGCCGAGCTCCGCTAGAACGTGGAGCTTGCCGTCGAACTCCTTGGAGATCCGCACCGTGCCACTCTGAATGATGTACATTCGCTCGCCGGGCTCGCCCTCGCGAAAGATCTCCGTTCCGGCACTGATCGTTTGCCCGTATTTCTCGTAGAGCACGTTCTCAGCCACAGATGATGTCCCTCCGTTCACAGCGATTATAGTAGTCGCTCGGAAACCCGTAAAGAAGATACAATCAGCAGCTCGAAATCGACAGTATCTCCCGGTGAAAGGAGATGCATATGACCGAACCCTTCACGCCCCGAACCCACGGGAACGCCGCCGGACACCCGCGCGACGCCGTCGCCGCCCCCGCGCGTGCCGTCACTATGGCCGCCACGGCAGCCGCAGCCATCGTCTTCGCCCTCGGCGGCTGCGCACCACTCGAAGACACCGTATACTTCGCCGACCAGGACTTCACGCCCCCGTCGATGGTCTCCATCGAGGCAACCGGCCCCACCACGATTGTAGCACGTTTCACCGAGGATACCACCGCCGAGACGGCCTACGCCTCCGCGGAGCTCGGCGAGGTCACCACTCGTGCCGGAGGACCCGAAGTAACGTTCGAGATGGAGCGCGCCGGCGAGATCGGCCACCCCTATCAGCTCGAGGCCGTCGTCGCCGATGCGGCCGGCAACACCATGAGCTTCGTGGAAACCGTATATGGCTACAACCCCGATATCCCGGAGGTTCTCATAAACGAGCTCACCACCCAGGGCTCCGGCAATCATCCCGATGTCGTTGAGCTAAGGCTCCTCTCCGCCGGAAACCTCGGCGGACTCTCCCTCTATGCCGGCGCCCCCGGCGAGCACGACGGCCGTCTCGTGTTCCCGGCGGTTGAGCTCCCCGAAGACGCCTACGTGGTAATCCACTTCAAACCCGAGGGCATCCCAGAAGAAGTCGATGAGCTTGAAGACCCCACCGCCTCCGGCGGCCTCGACGCCTCCGACACCGGCTGGGACTTTTGGCTACCCGAGGGCTCGGGCATCTCCGGCAACAACGGCACCGT
>JAAAOR010000078.1 GCA_009908735.1 Spirochaetota bacterium
AGTCGGACGATGCGCGCGCCCCGCGAGCCAAGGTCTATCGGCCGCGTGACGGCGGTTCCACCGTCGGACGGGTAGAGCCCGGGGGCCGGTGGCTCACGAAGCGCCGAGGATACACGAAGCTCGTCGATGAAGCCCACGAGGTTTCGCCCTACCTCAACGAGATCCTCGGAGGCGTCACCGATGTAGGGAAAGTACACCGCCCCTCGCTCGGTACCGGTGGACGTGGCGTAGGTGATAGCCTCCACACGGCCGTCGCGAAGGTACTCGAGCATGCCGGTGGAGCTGTCGTAGCGCAGCATGTGATGCTGCCACGTGCGCGGCACGAGGTCGGTTCTGCTGGAGAGAGAGATTTCAGACTCCGACTGTTCTGGAGGGAGGAAGACGTTTCGAAATCGCCACTGCAGGCGACGATTCGACACGGCAGCCCTGATCTCCTGCGGCACGATATCGGTGCGGCCCTGACTGCGCCCGCCTTCCCACAGGAGAACCGTCTCGCCCTCGGCGGTGCGCGTGGGATAGAGCCAGAACTCGATGCTGAAATCACCCCACACGCGCCCCGGCGTGAACAGCGTGTCACCGACGGGACGCAGCCTCAGATGCCCGGCCTCCGAAGAAAAAACGCCGGAGCCGCTGCCCCGCCGCGTGAGGCGCTCGGTCGTTCGCGGGGGGCTCTCGAAGAGGTAGTTGCCGCTCACGTCGCGGTCGCGAAGCGCGTCGAATTGCAACAGCAGATCGGTCTCGCCGTCCGGGCGATAGGTCGAGCCGGCAAGCTGCACCTCGGGGTTCCCGCGTCGTCCGCTGCGAAGCTCGACCCCGGTGCGCACGAGCAGTTCCTGCCAACCGGCACCCCCGCCAACGCGCACGATACGTTCCTGCGCGCCGAGTGTGGGCATGGGCGTGAGGAACATCGAGGTCAGCAGCAGTATCACGACGGCAATTATAATTTGTTTTCCAACCATGGCTTCTTACATTAGTATCGTCAAAGATGAGCGAGACCCAAGCCTCTCCACGAGAACGACTCAAAGCATCCATCGCCGACTTTCCGACATCCTCGGGCGTCTACATCATGAAGGATGCCTCGGACAAGGTCATGTACGTCGGGAAGGCAAAGCATTTGCGAAACCGGGTGCGCTCCTACTTCAACGCCGGCAAAGACGTGAAGACGTCGCTCCTCGTGCGACGCGTGGCGCACATCGAATACATCGTCACGCGAAACGAGTACGAGGCCCTGCTTCTCGAGAACAACCTCATCAAAAAGTGGAAGCCCCGGTATAACATCAATCTTAAGGACGGGAAGACCTACCCCGTCATCCGCATCACCAATGACGAGTGGCCCCGGGTGTTCAAAACGCGCAACATGGTGCAGGACGGCTCGGCCTACTACGGTCCCTTTGCAAGCGTCACCCATCTCGACCGATACCTCGAGCTCATCGAGCGCCTCTATCCCCTTCGCAAGTGCCGTGGCCCGATCAGGCCGCGGCAGCATCCCTGCCTCTACTGGCACATCGGCCGGTGCGCCGCTGTCTGTGCCGGAAAGACTTCCAAAGAGGAGTACGAGCGGCGAATCGACGGGATCAAGCGGCTGCTTTCCGGAGAGACCGAAGACATCAAGCGAGATCTCGAAACCCGCATGAGGGGCGCATCGGAGGAGCTCGAGTTCGAGCGAGCCGCGGACTACCGCGACATCTTGCAGTCGATCGAAGCCCTCGAATCCGAGCAGCAAGTGATCGACTTCGATCCCGACATCCGCGACTACGTCGGCTACGCAGTCGAGGGAGACATGGCGACCTTCGTGGTGTTCCAGATGCGCGCCGGAAAGCTCATCGGCACCGACATGTTCTCCAGCCGCGTCTTCGGCTCCGAGGAGGAGAATCTCGAGCAGTTCGTGCTGCAGTACTACGGCACCAAGGGATCGGTCCCGGACAAGCTCTACATTCCCCTCGCCCTCGAGCGAAGTCGGCTCGAGCGCTACTTTGACGACGAGCACGACCGGCGCGTCTCAATAGCCGTGCCGCAGGAGAGCCGCGATCGCTCCATCCAGCGGATGGCGGCGGAAAACGCCCGCCAGGATCTCGAGAAGCGGGTGCGAGAGCGCGGCAACCTGCCCGCCTTGCGTGAGCTCGAGAAGGTGCTGAACCTCTCCGCGCCGCCGCTTCGCATCGAGGGCTTCGACATCGCCCACCTCGACGGCAAGTACCCGGTAGCCTCGATGGTTTCCTTTGCCAACGGCGTACCGGACAAGTCGCAGTACCGCAAGTTTCACGTGAAGCACCTCGAGGGCAACATCGATGACTTCGAGGCCATGCGAGAGGTCATCGCCCGCCGCTACACCCGGGTGCTCAACGAGAAATTGCCCCGCCCCGACCTCATTCTTGTCGACGGTGGCAAGGGACAGGTGAGCGCGGCAGTGGAAATCCTCGACTCCCTCGGGCTCGCCGAGATCACCGTCATCGGGCTTGCTAAGCGCAACGAGGAAATCTTCACCCGCGCGAGCTCGGATCCCGTCGTCCTTCCCGAGGGCTCGGCGCCCCTGCGGGTGCTGCAGGCGGTCCGCGACGAGGCGCACCGCTTTGCCACCACTTTTCGCTCGCGCCTGCAGCAGAAGACCCTCTCCCTCGAAACCCTGCAGTCGGTGCCGGGAATCGGCGAGAAACGCGGCCGTCGGATAATCCAGGCCTTCGGCTCGCTCGACGCGGTGGCGGAAACGCCGCCGGATATCATCGCAAAGACGGTCGGCATTCCCGAGGAAAAGGCAAAAGAGGTCGTGCGGGCGATCACCGGCGAGGAATGACGGAAACCGCTGCGGCACGGCCGCCGGGGGGCGCGAATGCCGTCACCGACGGTCAGTCTGCCGCAACCCCGCCGGCTTCGATCACCTCTCCATCCGAAACCACGATGGCGTACACCAGCCGATCGAGCAGGAGCTCATGCGCGCGCGCGGGGTGGGCGCGGAGGTCGGCATCGGTGTCGGTAGCCCGCACAAGGATCCGCTCGACCGCCTCGATTGAGTACGCCGAGAGCGCAGCCGAGTAGAGGCGTTGGTTGCGCTTGCCCCGAATGTTCAGGGTCCGGAAGGCCTCGTCAGCGGAGTAGTTACGGTCGGTGAGCGTGGCGAGGGAGTGGAGCTTTCGAAGCTGCCACAGTAGGCCGGCAAGAATCGACTGGGGCGAGTTGTCGCTTGAGAGCAGAAGCTTTCGCAGCAGTTCGAGTGAACCCTCGAGATCCCGATCGGCAATGGCCCGAAAGAGGGTGAAGACGTTCTCTTCCTTGCTGTGGTAAAGGTAAGTTTCCACTTCATCGCCGGTGAGCCTGCCGTTCCCGCCGACGAAAAGGGCCAGACGGCCGGCGGCACGTTTGAGGTCGAGCGTGTTGTTGTCGACAAGCTCAAGGATGAGCTCGACGGCGTCCTCCTCCACGTCGACGCGTCGGCGCCGAAAGAAGGTGTTGAGCCAGTCCCGCTTCTGATTCTCGAACATCTCCCAGAAGATTTTTCGATTGTCCTCCGGGATCCGCTTCGTCCAGTCCTTCCGCGAGCGGGGATCCTTGATGCGAAACTCGTCCGTCACCAGCACGAGCGTGCCGCTCTCGGAGGTATGCTCGAGATAGCCTTCGAGGAGGTCGAGATCCTCCTTGCGCTTTATCTGCTCCACGCCGTGGATAATCACAAGCGTGTGCCCGGCAAAGAGGCTGCCGCTTCGAAGCAGGGAGAGCGCGTCCTGAACCGGCGTTTCGAAGGCGTAGAAACGATGCTCCTCCACGTCGGCCCCGCCGGCCTGCTTGGCGGCGAGCTCGCGGATACGCTGGACTTCCCGGGCCTTTTCCCCCTGCTCGGGCCCGAGGAGGAGATAGGCCCGGCCGTTACTCATAGCTTCGAATCAGGTGGACGAGCTTGCCCAGCAGGCGCACATTCTGGGTGTAGATCGAGTTGTAGGCGGGATTCTCGGCGTCGAGGCGCACGCGATTTTTCTCTTTGTAGAAGCGTTTCAGCGTTACCGCCTCGTCCACCATCGCAACGACGATTTCCCCGTTGTTGCATACGCTCTGTTGGGCGAAAACTCCGATGTCGCCGCTGAAGATTCCCGCACCCTCCATGCTGTCTCCGCTGATCTGGAGGGCGAAGTACTGCTTGTTCCCCAACAGTTCGCGCGGCAACTTGATCTCGCCATCATGGTTTTCATCGGCAAAGAGGGGACGCCCGGCCGCTACGCGTCCGAGTAGAGGAACGGAGACAAACTCGTCGGCAACCGGCTCGTCGGACTCGAGCACCTCGATGGTGCGAGATCTGTTGGTGTTGAGGGCAATGAACTGCTTTCTCTTGAGCGCCTTCACGTGATCGTAGGCGCCTTTGACCGAAATACCGAAGTTCGTGGAGATCTCGCGGATCGTGGGGGGATACTTGTGGCGAGATATATACCCCTTTATGAAGCTGAGAACTTCCTGCTGGCGCCTGGTGATCTCCTTCATTTCTGCATCTCGATTCCAAACTTCTTTATTTTGCCATGCAGATTACTCGGATAGACACTCAACGCCTGCGCAGCCCTGGAGATGTTGTAGCCGTTTTCCTCGAGCTTCTGCACGATGTACTTCCTTTCGAACCTGTCCCGCGCATCGCTCAGGCTCATGCCGTCGTACTCCGCAAACTCTCCCGACTCCGGCGCAACGCGAACTTCTCCCATATGCTCGCGGATTGTGTCGGGGCCGACAATATCTGCATCGCTCATAATCGTAATGCGCTCGATGAAGTTTTTCAATTCCCTGACGTTGCCCGGCCACTCGTAGCCGCGCAGAAGCTCCATCCCCTCCTCACTAATGCGCTTGGGCTGCTCGCCGTCGGTGGGATCGAACTCTTTGAGAAAGTGATTCGCGAGCGGCTCGAGGTCCTCCGGGCGGTCGCGGAGGGGAGGAACGTGGATAGGGATGACGTTGAGACGGAAGTAGAGGTCCTCGCGGAAGTTTCCGGCGGCAATCTCTGCCTGAATGTCGCGATTCGTCGCCGCGATGACCCGCACGTCGACCTCGAGGGATTCTTCTCCGCCGACCCGCTCAAAGCGCATTTCCTGAATGACCCGCAACACCTTGGCCTGGGCGCTGAGAGACATATCGGCAACCTCGTCGAGAAAGATGGTGCCGCCGTCGGCCATTTCGAACTTTCCCCGGCGGCGGCTCACCGCGTGAGTGAAGGCCCCCTTCTCGTGACCAAAGAGCTCGCTCTCGATGAGCGTATCGGGAATGGCCGCGCAGTTCACCTCAACGAAAGGCCGATCTGCTCGGTCGCTGCGGCGATGAACCGCACGGGCGACAAGCTCCTTTCCGGTGCCGTTCTCCCCGGTGATCAGAATACGCGAGCCCGTGTTTCCGGCCTGCTCGATGACAGCGCGAATGCGCTGCAGGGCCTCGCTTTCGCCAAGGAGCTCGTTGCGTCGCTCGATGGTACTGCGAAGCGCCCGGTTCTCCCGGCGGAGCTTCTGGAGCTCGAGGGCGTTCTTGACTGCGGTAGTCACTCGCTCGAGGCTCAGCGGCTTCTCCAGAAAATCGAAGGCGCCGAGTTTCACCGCCTTCACCGCGATGTCGATGCTGCCGTGCCCGGAGATAATAATCGTCGGAATCTCGGGGCTGTCTTCTTTGATCTTCTTGAGTACATCGATGCCGCCCATATTCGGCAGCCAGACGTCGAGCAACACCAGATCCACGGACTCCGACTCCATGAGCGCGAGCCCCTCGACGCCGTCGGCGGCAACACGCACCTCGTAGCCCTCGTCATCGAGAATGGCTGAGAGGACCTCGCGGATCCCCTCCTCGTCATCCACTACCAGTATGGTGCTCATTGGAACCGCCCTGCGGAATGTCGATGAAAAACGTCGTGCCCAGCCCGGCCTCGGTCTCGAACCAGATTTGCCCACCGTGATCGAACACGATGCGCTCCACGATGGCCAGCCCAAGACCGGTTCCATCGGGCTTGGTTGTGAAGTACGGGTTGAAGACCTTCCCGTGGTCCTCGGTATCGATCCCAGGGCCGGAGTCCCGGACCTGAACCCGAGCGTAGTAGCTATTGCCGCGCTTGACAAGGTCGGCACGGACGCGAATCTCCCCGCCGCCGTCCATTGCCTCGACGGCATTCGAGAAAAGGTTCGAGAAAACCTGTCGAATCTGCTCCCGGTCGGCCTCTACGCGGAACGATTCTTCGATATCGTCCACGTGGATCTTCGTTGCAGCATGCCCCACGTAGGTCGCCGCCGCCTCCTCCACGATCACGCGCAGCGAAACCTGCGTAAGGTTGGGCTCCGGCAGCCGGGTGAAGTTCCGGAACTCGGTCAACAGATGATTGAGACTTTCCACCTCGCGAATGATCGAGCGCACCGAGGCGTCAAAGACCTCGTCGAAGTCGGGCGCGCCGTTTCGATGCTTACGGAGCATGCGCTCCGCGCTGAGCTGAATGGGCGTCAGTGGGTTCTTGATCTCGTGGGCAAGCCGCTGTGCGATTTCCTGCCACGCAGCCACTTTCTCCGTTTGAATGAGCTTTGATCGCGAGCGCTCCAGCTCGGCGACCATCTGGTTGAAGCTACGCGAGAGCACGCGGAGGTCGTCACGGGTACGGCTGAGCACCCGGAAGGAGTAGTCGCCTTCGGCAACTCGAGCAATCGCATGCTCGAGATTTTCAATCGGTCGCATGATCTCGTCGGAGAGATAGAACGCCGCGAGGATGGCCAGCAACAGCAGCGGCAGCGCAAAGAAGACGTAGATGCCCGCATACGCAAGCCGAAAATCCGTTTGAAAGAGCTCGAGCCGTGTGTAGCTCTCGAGCGCCTCGGTGAGGTTGCGGGCGGCTTCGTCGAAGCCCTGCGGCAGTGACATGGCGAGCACGATGGCGTACCGCTCCCCATCCACTGTGACGCTGCGGCGCACGCGCAGAAACGACGCCTGTGCATTGGACTCGCGCGCAACGAAGCCTTCCCCGGCTGTCTCCGCCTGCGCCGGGCTCAGTCTAAGTGACTCGTCCCCCGCGGCGTGGAGCTCCTCGAAGCTGGGGCTGAACACCTGAAACCCGTCAATTGCCGGGTAGGCACGCCGGATCCGTTCCCACGCGCGGGCGGGATCCTCGGCCACGCCGGCGGTGAACTCGTCGAATCCCTCACCGCGGACGAACTCGCGGAGTCCCTCCACCCGCTCGTCGTAGAACTCAAGCGCCACACCGAGGCCCCCGCGCAGGGCGGGCTCGGTGCCCGTATCGAAGAGGGCACGCATGGCGGCGTTGATTACATTGACCGAGAGAAGCGCCTGCGGTACCGAGGCAAGGACGATAACCACCATGAAGAAGGCGAGGAGGCGTAACTTGAAGCGAGTGCCGGGCCGACCGGTGGCGCGTTCCCGTAGCACCCGCACCCCATTGGTCGCGATCATCGCAAGGAGAAAGAGGGGGACAAGGGCTGCAAGCGCAAACAGAAGCCGCCGCGAGGTCGAGTCTGCAAAGGATACCTCGAGCAGGACCTGGCGGGAGAAAAGCAGCACGAGGCCCATGAGAAGGAGGTAGAGCAACGCCACGCCGATGAGCGTGCTTCGGCTTGCCGTTGCACGCGCGCGCTGTTTTCCAAGGCTCGGAGCGGTAAGCTTAGTCTTCCTCGAAGCGATTCGCGAAAAGACTCGCCAGGGCATCGACAGCTTCCTCCTCGTCGGGCCCGTCGGCGACGATCTTGAGCACGCTGTTGTAGCCGGCGCCCAGCGTGATAATCCCCATGATGGACTTTGCGCTGATCTCTTCGGATTCCTTCTTGAAGTAGATGTCGGAATCGTATTGGCCCGCGGTCTGCACGATGAGTGCGGCGGGACGGGCGTGGATGCCTGCTCTGTTCTTGATGGTAATCTCGCGCTCTGTCATGAGTTCAGTCACTGCCACCATGTGCGTCGGGAGCCGAATTGCGCGAGCGGAGATATGCGCTTCGGGCATTCTCTCGCTCCAGCCACTTCAGCACGCTCTGATTGAACTCACGGGCCGAGTAGTATCCCATTTTCTTTAGCCGCTCGTTCATGGCTCCCGTCTCGATGATTATCGGGATGTTTCTACCCGGTTTCACAGGTATTTGCAAGTAGGGGACCTTCACGCCCAGTATTTCCTTGGTACGCTCCTCCGCCCCGATCCGGTCGTAAACCTTGTCGGAATCCCATAACTCGAGCTCCACGACGAGCTGCACCTGTTTGGTGTCGCGGATCGCTCCTACCCCGAAGAGGTGAGTTATGTTGATGATCCCGAGTCCCCGAATCTCCATGTGATGGCCGAGGGCCCGGTTGGCGCCCTGCGCCAGCAGGACGTTACCGGACACGCAACGGATCTCCACCGCGTCGTCGGCGACCAGCCGGTGCCCGCGCTCCACGAGCTCGAGGGCGGCCTCGCTCTTGCCCACCCCGCTGTCGCCGAGAATGAGCACGCCGATGCCGAAGACTTCGACGAGCACCCCGTGGACGGTTTCCTGGGCCGCGAACACGTTGCCCAGTGCCCGGAGAATGCGAGAGGAAAAATCGCTGGAGGGGAGGGCTGTCTGCAGGACCGGGCACTGTGCCTCCTCGGCCATGCGGGCAAACTCCGGCGTGGGATCGAGACCGTGGGTGAACACCACGCAGGGCACGTCCCACTCGAAAAAGCGGTGCAGAACATCGGTCTTTCCCTCGGCCTCGAGCTTTCGCAGGAAGGCGGTTTCGCCTCGCCCGAAGATCTGAATGCGCTCGCTTCCGAAGTTCTCGAAAAAACCGTTGAGCGCGAGCCCGGGTCGGTTGAGGTCCGGCACACGAATCTCCCGGGTGAGACCGGGACGGCCCCCGATGCATTGCAGGTCGAGCGCGTCATGCTCCTTCAGATCGAGATCGAGAAGGTCGAGTACCGTAAACTCTTTCATGGGTGGAGCTAATGCTCTTTCACCTTCTCCTTTTCCTTCCTGACTTTCATTTCGACGCTGTCGAGAAGGGAGTGAAGTCCCTCATGCAGATCGTAGGACTTCTCTTTGATTACGTGGGATTTGCCCCAGCGAAAATGGATCTTTGCCTCGAGAAAGAACCGGTTTTTTTCTTTCGTCAGCGTGAATTTGAGGTCGACAATGAGGTCCCTGGCGAACTCGACCTTTTCCATTCGTTCTTCGATCCAGTCCTTGGTCTCGTCGTGAAGGTCGAAGTGTACAGCTTCATAATCCAGAAACATGCTCATCCTCCTCTTGCTCCGTATTCAAACTCTATCGATCGTAGGAGGAGCTGATGTCCAGCTCTTTGCGATATTTGGCAACCGTTCTTCGGGCGATGCTAATGCCCCGTTGTTTGAGCAAATCGGCAAGCCGCTGATCGGACAGGTGCTTCTCGCCGCTCTTGTCCTCCTCGAGGATCTCCCGGATCCTCTCTTTGACGGCCGACTTCGAATGGCGAGACCCTTTCGAGCCCGCCCCCGAAATCGAGTTCGAGAAGAAGTACTTCAGCTCAAAGATACCCCATTCGGTTTGCACGTGCTTGGAAGTAGTTATGCGCGAGACCGTCGCCTCGTGCACGTCAACCGTGGTTGCGATATCCTTCAGCGTCAACGGGACGAGATACTTGGGGCCACGCAGAAAGAAGTCGCGTTGGAACTCGACGATGGCCCGCGCCACCTTCAGCAGCGTCTGATTTCGTTGCTGGATGCTGTGGATGAACCACCGGGCGTCTTTCACTGTTGACTTTACGAAGCGATTCACGTCTTTTTCCTCGGTGCTCGAGTTGTTCATCTTTTCGAAGAACGGATTGATGTCGAGCACCGGAATCTCCTCATCATTGAGGACGATGACGAATTGCCCCTCCTTGATGGTGACGAGCAAATCGGGGATGACGTAGCGTGGGGACTCGGTGGAGTACTTGCGGCCCGGAAAAGGCGTCAGCGTGCGGATGAACTCCAGCGCTTCGAGGACCTCTTCCTCGGTGGTCTTCATCTTGCGGGCGATTTCCCTGTACTTCTCCCGCTCGAGTAGGTCGAAATGCTCGGCGATGATGGTGTCCGTTCCCGCCGGCATGTCGTCTCGCAGGCGTGCCTGCACCAGAAGCGACTCCCGGTAGTCGGCCACACAGGTACCCACCGGCTCGAAGGTCTGAATCATCTGCGCCATGCGCGAGAGCACCTCGTGGCGCGATTCCGGCACAAGACTGTGCGGATCCTCGAGGTGGAATCCGTTTTCATCGAGATTATGGATGAGCAACTCGCCGAGCTCGAACTCGTCCTCCGCGAGCGGCTGCAGCCTCAGCTGCCACAACAGGTGATCCTGCAGCGACTCCGGCCGCGAGAGTGCGCCCTCCATGAATTGCTGCTTGGAGTTCGACGCCTCGGTGTCGTAGCTGCGCGTCGTATAACCGGGGTCCGAAGAGTTCTCGAAGTAGTCGTACTCCTCCGCCGGCGTGCCTGCCACCTCCTCAAGTGAGACCGTGGAGCGCTCCTCCACGACTTCGAGGGCAGGGTTTTGTTCGAGCTCCTGCTGTATCTTAAACCTCAGGTCCTGGATGGGAAGCGCCATCAACTGGATGCTCTGGTAGAGCTGAGGATTCATCCTCAGCTTCTGCTGCTGCACCAGGACCGGTCTCTGAACTTGCACGATTACCTCCCCCCTGGGCTGACGACGGCCGTGGCAGGGGTCTACCTCAATACTGAATCAGCCGTATGCGTTTGTCAACGTTGACTTCGTGGTGCCGGGCTCGTCGGCGCCTACATGGTGAAGCTGTCGCCGAGATAGACC
>JAAAOR010000074.1 GCA_009908735.1 Spirochaetota bacterium
ATATGCGGTGCACGCGGCCACGCACTCGAGCTCGGGAGTCAGTTTCTGGAAGACCAGCTGCAGCGGGTGTGGGAAACCGCCCGTGCAACGGAGGCGCCCGGCATCCCGTGGCTTGCAGTGCTTTTATGCGCCGCACCGTTCGATCTTGCTCTGCACGACGCTTTCGGCCACGCCGTCGGTCGTCCGGTGTACGAGACCTACTCGCGTGAGTATCTCAGCGCAGACCTCGCGGACCTCGTGGATTCCCAGGAGGGCGGCTCCTCCACTCCCATTGGGCGAGGTTCTCGCAAGGCGTTCCGTGACCGTTACCCTGATCACTACTTCCCGCACCCGGCACCGACTCTTATTCCCGTGTGGCACCTCGTCGGCTGCGCCGATGTAATTGAAACCACAGACCACGTCACAGCCGGCAGCTGTTCACAGGGCGGGCGGTCGGATCAGCCGGCGGGTGGTCCGGAGGGTACGTGCGACCCGTCACGACTCGATGCCGGACATCCGAGCTCGCTGAGAGACTGGATTACGAGCGACGGGTTGCGTCGTCTCAAAGTGAAGCTCTGCGGAACCTCTCACGGATGGGATTATGAGCGCATAGCGGCAGTCGGGGCACTCGCAACCGAACTCGGGGTCGAGGCAATCTCGGTCGACTTCAACGGAACCGCGCCCAACGCTGACTACGTGATCGCGCTGCTCGACCGATTGGAAACGGAGGAAGTGCATAGCTACAGGCTCCTGCGCTACGTCGAGCAACCCTTCGCTCCGGGTGCAAGGCTTGGTGCCGAGGATATCGGCCGGCTTACTTCGCGGATTCCGGTGATCCTCGATGAGGGAGCCTCTTCCTGGCGTGACGTACGCGACGGATTCGAGCTCGGATACTCGGGAGTTGCGTTGAAGACCTGCAAGACACAGTCCGCGGCAATGCTTAGCCTCAGCTGGGCCCGCGAGCACGGTATGGATGTCGTCGTTCAGGATCTTACCAACCCGATGCTGGCCCAGATTTCCCATGCCCAGCTCGGCGCACATGCCTCTCCCGGAACCGGAGTAGAGAGTAACGCCATGCAATTCTATCCTGCGGCATCCGTGCACGAGGCCCGCGTGCACCCCGGCCTGTACCGAAGACGCAACGGAATGCTCGACCTCTCAACTATCAAGGGACCGGGCTTCGGGTATCGGTTGGCGGAAATGCAACGGAAGCTGCCGGAGCGGGCCGCATGAAACGTCAACAAGCAGAAGAAGAAGGTCTTTGAATATGTATCTTACCGGGATTACCGACGAAGCCGCAGACTCCCTCGATCGCCAGATACGGGTGTGTGCCGAGCTCGGTTGGCAGTGGATAGACCTCCGTACGATCGGGGGCGTCAACATTACTAACATACCGGATAACGAGTACGACTCTCTCCTCGCGAAGCTCTCCGAGGCGGGACTGCGGATTAGCAGCTTCGGGAGCGCTATTGCCAATTGGGGCCGCAGGGTTTCGGATCCCCTCGAAACCGACTTGGAAGAGCTCGGGCGGGCGATTCCCCGCATGCACAGGGCCGGAACGAAGTTCCTGCGAATCATGAGCTATCGTCCGGAGGACGGAGGCAGCCCCGAGAACCTGCAGACCGAGGTAATCCGACGCCTGCGTGAGATCGTGCGCCGCGCGGAGGACGGGGGCATCGTGTGTGTTCACGAAAACTGTGACACATGGGGCGGGCAGAGCTACGAGCACACGTTGCGACTTCTCGAGGAAATAGACTCTCCCGCCTTCTCGCTGGTCTTTGATACCGGGAACCCCGTAGAGACGCGAGACCAGAGAGACGCCGCCACAACAACCTATCAGGACGCCTACAAGTTCTACCGCGCCGTGCGTGAGTACGTAAGCTACGTTCACATAAAAGACGGATACGTCGAGCAGGACAAAACCGTCTACACCTACCCGGGAAAAGGGCAAGCACGGGTGCCGGAGATCCTGAGGGATCTTCACGATTCCGGTTACGACGGTGGCTTCTCGATAGAGCCACACGTTGCCGTGGTGTTTCATGACCCCTCGGTGACCGCGGATGAACGAGAGAGATGGAACAGCTTTCTAGAGTATGCCCGACACACCAGGAAGCTGCTCAAAGAGGCGGGATACCGTCTGTGAAACAGGATCGCACGCTCGCAGCGAACGCCGTCGGCGATTCGCGCGAAGCGAATGCAGATATACCAAAGAGGAGGTGTGCTATGAAAAAGGCACTCACAGTCATGCTCGTGATGCTGATCGGCATCACCGGAATGACGTTCGCAAGTGGAGAAGCTGAAGAGGAAGGTTACGCCTGGCAACCCAACAGGCCGATCAACCTCATTGTACCCTGGGGCGCCGGCGGATCGACCGACCGGTCTGCGCGAACCACTGCGGGCATCATTGAAGACGCACTCGGTACCAGCGTCGTAGTCGTCAACCAGCCGGGCGCATCGGGTTCGGTCGGGACCAAGGCCGCCCTCGACGCACAGAAGGATGGGCTGACCTGGACGGCAGGTGCCGTGAAGGACCTGGGTGTCTACAAGGTGCAGGGGCTTTTGGACACGACCCTGGAAGACTGGCATCTCTACCTCAACGTAGCTATGCCGAACGTCGTAGCAGTGAATCCGGACACCCCGTACGAAGACTTCGGCGATCTACTCGAGGCTTTCGAAAACAACCCGGGTGAGATTCCCGTCGCAACCGCAGGCGTAAACTCCGCCGGCCATACCGCGATGGAGCTCATCAAGAGTTACACGGGCATCGAGTACCGCCACGTCACCTTCGGCGGAGGAAACCCCGCGGTCGTGGCGACCGTCGGCGGCGAGACTGAGGTCGTTCCACAGCTCTCGGTCGAGGAAGTCGACATGATCAGAAGCGGCCGGCTGCGGCCACTTGCCGTGCTCGCCGACAAGCCGCTCGAGATCTCCGGCTATGACGAGCCGATCCCGCCCATCACCAACTGGGTGGAGGACTTCCAGGCGGCGCCGATCTACTTCGGAATCTTTGTGCCGAGCGGTGTCCCCGAAGAGGTAGTGACGACGTTGAATCAGATCTGGGAAGATGTGGTGATGAACTCCGAGGAGCTGCGGACGTGGGCGGCGGAGAATGCCGTCGTGTTCGATCCGGCCTATGGTGAAGAGGCTGTCGACAAGGCTTTCCCCATGGTGCAGATTGACGCCTGGCTGAAGTGGGACTCCGGCGATGCGGAAGTTAATCCTTCCGAGGTCGGTATCCCCCGCCCGGAGTAAGTAACCCCAAAGTACGCAGTAACGGGAGCACCCGGCCCGAGAGCCGGGTGCTCTCTCACGAGACGGAGTCGAAACAGCATGGCTGACGCGCAGCAAAAGAAATCACGAACCCCCGAAATGCCGAAGGCGGATTTTGTCACTGCTCTCGTGTTGCTTGGCACAAGCATCGCGATTATCGCGCTTTCCTCGACTCTTCCCCGCCTCGAACACAGAGACATAAACCCCTGGACAATCCCCGGTCTCGTACCCGCCTTGCTTGGAACCGTCCTGGGCTTGATGGCTCTCGTGCTGCTTGGCCGTTCGTTGAAGTATCGAGGCCACCGCCTCGGGCTGACCCGTGCAAAAATGCGCGAAATTGCCGGCATGACACAAGTGAAGCGTGTTTCGGTTACTATCGGCTTCTGCCTCCTCTACTCTCTCGTGCTCATCGGCTGGCTGCCCTATGTACTGTCGACATTTCTCTTCGTTTTCATCTTCATTTTGCTGTTCGAGTATGACAGAGACACCGGTCCGGCCGGCCAGCGTCGTCGCATCGTCGTGGCGGGGGTGGAGGCAGTGATCGTGGCTGCGGCCATTGCGTCGCTCTTTCAGTACGTTTTCCTGGTGAGACTCCCGTAGGAGAGGCGGATTAATGCTCGAAGGTCTTGGATATTTCTTTCAAGCGATAGTGGAGTTTGCAACCCTCCGCACCATCTTCGACGTGTTGTGGGCCACACAGCTCGGCATCATCGTCGGCATGCTGCCGGGCCTCACGGCGACCATGGGAATCGCGTTAATGACGACGCTTACGTTCAAGCTTCCCGCCAATAACGCCGTCCTCATCCTTATTTGCATGTACGTCGGGGCGATCTATGGGGGCGGTAGAAGCGCCATACTATTGAACATTCCCGGCACGCCGGCCAATGCAGCGACTGCGGTCGACGGTAATCCCCTGGCCCGCGCCGGTAAGGCAGGGCCGGCGATCGGCATCGCAACCACAGGGTCGTTCCTCGGATCTATCATCGGTATGTTGCTTCTGGCAACGGTCACGCCGTTGCTTGGAAACTTCGCCCTGCGGTTCCACTCTTTTGAGTTCTTCTGGCTCGCAGTCTTCGGCGTGGTCATAAGCGGGAACCTTACCGCGCCGAAGGATCCGCTCAAAGGGTGGATCGCGGGGTTCCTGGGGTTACTCATTGCCATGGTCGGGATGGAGAGTATTCACGCGGTGGTCCGTTTTTCCTTCGGTAGTGTCGAGCTCTCCGGCGGCATTGGCCTTATTCCGGCAATGGTCGGCGCGTTCGGCTTTTCCGAGATCATCATGATGATGAAGTACACACGTGTCGACGTCATCGACAGTGATATATCACGCGTGGTGCCACGTCCGAAAGACGTTTATCGCCATTGGAAAACGATCTTCAGGTCCGGGGTCATCGGCACGTTTGTGGGAGCGGTCCCGGGTGTTGGGGAGGATATCGGTGCCTGGGTCAGCTACGATGCTGCTCGACGCGCAAGCAAGCATCCGGAGGAGTACGGCAAAGGAAGCTACGAGGGCATGATATCCGCAGAGATCGGGAATAACTCCGCGGTGGCCGGCGCAATGATCCCGGTATTGTCGCTCGCCATCCCCGGATCGGCTCCTGCTGCAGTGTTGTTGGCAGCTATGTTCATCCACGGTGTGCGCCCGGGGCCGATGATCATGACGACAAATCCTGAATTCGTGTTTACCGTCGTCGCGATGGTGTTTTTTGCTACCATAGCCATGTTCATTCTGGGCTTGAGTATGGTGAGAGGGCTCGTCAAAATTCTTCAGGTGCCGCGACAGAAGCTCATGCCGATCATATTCGTGCTCTGCGTTATCGGTGCATACGCCGTCCAGCAGCGGCCATTCGACATCGGCGTAATGGTTGCTTTCGGCATTCTCGGATATTTCATGAAGGAGATGGACTATCCGGTAGCTCCGATGGTGCTCGGCATAATCCTCGGCGACATCCTCGACCCCAACCTTCGCCGATCGTTGGTCATTACCGATGGAAGTTTGCTTCCATTCTTCACGCGTCCCATCTCGGCGGTGCTTGTGTTTATCATCTTACTGACGATGGTAAGTCGATCGGCGTGGTTTGTTGCGCTCAAGGGCAAACTATTCAACGGCATCCGCTCACTGATATTCGGTGGGCGCGGCAACTCACAGCCATAGGGCAACTCACAGCAATATCGATCGATAAGAAGGAGAGGCACATGTCCGAGACGAGAATTCGCACGGGAATCGTTGGCTCAGGCTTCGCAGCGCAGTTTCACTACGAAGCCCTCCGTCAGGTACACAGCCGCAATCTTGATATCCTCGGTGTCTACTCGCCGACTGAGGAGAATCGTAAAAACTACGCCGAGAAGCGAGGGCTTCGTAGCTTCGACGCGGTTGAGGAGCTCATAGAGGCGGTCGATGTGGTTCATGTGTGCACCCCTCCGGCAACGCACGAGCCGGTCGCGGTTGCGGCCCTTGAGGCAGGCCGCTCTGTAATCATCGAAAAACCTTTCACGGGATACTTCGGGGACCACTCACCCGAGTTTTCCGGAGATACCTTCGACCGGGAGGAGGGGTTGCGCGCCGCCACCGAGTCCATCCGGCGTCTCAGACAGGCAGAAGCCCACTCGAGCGGTATGATCCTCTACGCGGAGAACTGGGTATACGCCCCGGCCATACAGAAGGAACGGGAAATGATAGAAAAGACCGGGGCTCAGGTGATCTGGCAGCACGGAGAGGAGAGCCACTCGGGGTCGCATTCGCAGTACTACGGGATATGGTCACACTCCGGCGGCGGATCCATCATGGGCAAGGGCGTGCATCCGTTAACGGCCGCACTCTATATGAAGAAGGTTGAGGGCCGGATGCGCGGGCAGGGGCCTATTCGTGCGAAAACGGTCAATGCTCAGGCCCACGCAATTACCCGTTCTTCACGTTACGAGGACAGGGGGTTTCTTCGCACAACCTACACCGACATCGAGGACTTCGGACACGTACATGTCACCTTTGAAGACGGGACCTTCGCCGACGTGTTCGCCTCTGAGCTGGTTCAAGGCGGTGTCCACAACTGGCTCGAGGTCAACGCGAATAATCATCGCACGATCTGCAACATTAACCCCAACACCGCCATGCAGACCTACAACCCGGTACACAGCCAGTTCGACGACATCTACGTGGTCGAGAAAACCGGCACAAAGCAGGGGTGGAGCTTTCCCTCACCGGATGAGGACTGGTTCACCGGCTACCAGCATGAAATGGAAGCCTTCTACGGCAACGTCGCGGAGGGGACGCAGCCGGAATCAGATAGCCTCCTTGGGGCGGATACGATAGCAGTTGTCTATGCGGCTTACGTGTCGGCGCAGCGAACGGGGAGCGCGGTCGAAGTCCCGTTGCTCTGATCGGGAGCACCTGTTCGAGTTTGACTCGGTTGACAGCGACCCCGCCTGTGGCCACAATTGGCATGTGATGATCAGTAAACCCGGAGCAAGGTGAGTCTTGATGCAGCGGCCCGATCGGACAGGCAAGTTCCTTCTACTTCTCGTCACACTGTCGCGGATTCCACTGGCGCTCGTGATCATTGGTGTGTTCACGACGCGCGAGCCGGGCACGGCTGAAATCCTCATCGGTATCGGGCTTCTCCTGCTGATCGAGCTCAGCGACTTGCTTGACGGGATGATTGCACGCGGCCGCGGGCTCGTCTCGGAGCTTGGAGCGACGTTAGACCCATACGCCGACAGCATCGCCCGCTTTCTCACCTATTTCGCACTTGCTCAAGCCAATCTCGCCCTCATGCTCGTGCCGGTGTGTATGGCGATACGCGATATCACGGTGGCCTATTCGCGTATCATCGTAGTGCGCACCGGGGCGTCCGCCTCTGCCAAGCTCAGCGGAAAGCTCAAAGCCGGAATACAGGCTATCGGTGGCGGTGTGCTCATGCTCGGGCCACTGTACTGGCAGTTTACCGGCGATGGCATCATGCCGGTTTTGTCCTACATCATCAGTGTGCTCACTCTCGCATCCGGAGTCGAATACGTGGTGCCCGCACTCAGGGCGATCTCCGGCGACGGCGAGTCCGGTTAATAATGAGGTGCGGAACCCGTCATACCTTTCGCGTTTGATATCGATACCACCCATATGGAAACATACACACTTGGGCACACGGACATAGAGGTATCACCTGTCGGCCTCGGATGCTGGCAGTTCTCGAGCGCAACGGTGTTCTCGATGCTGCGAAAGAGCTTGGTATCTCCATCATTGCCTATTCGCCGCTGGCGCAGGGAGTGCTCACGGGAAAATCCCACGGCGAGCTGGACATCCGAGAGAGCGCGGGACCGCGAAAACACATGAAGCGGTTTAAGCCCGCCGGACTCGAGACAACTCGCCCCCTCGTTCAGCTGCTGCGGAAGGTCGCCGGTCGTCACGACGCGTGACCCGCACAAGTCGCCCTTGCCTGGGTGGTACAGCGTAACGGGCGGCAGGTCGTTGCCATACCCGGCGCGAGTTCGACGCGGCAGTCTGCTGCAAATGCCGGCGTACTCGGGATCACGCTTTTGGATGATGAGCTCGAAGAGCTTGAAGCAGTGGGTGCCCAGGCAGAGGCAAGGTTGAAGCAGAGGAGCCGCCTCGTATGTACCGTGGCCCGCGCAGGAGGCGAGAAAACGCAATCCAGCGGTCGTGCTCGTGTGGGTTCGTATATGGGGATTCCAAAGGGAAGCCGTTCTGCGGGTGTTTTCCACGCGGTTTCCCGTGAGCACCCCGTGCGACCCAGGCGGCCTTTAACTCCCCGCGGTTTAGGAAGTTATATGCGGCGGAGAGGACTTGAACCTCCACGGGCAGTAATGCCCACTAGCCCCTCAAGCTAGCGTGTCTACCAATTTCACCACCGCCGCATCTGTCCCTTGTGAGCTCACAATCTACATAAGGGCGTCCATTCTGTCAAGAGACCGCGATCAAAGTTCGCCCTGCGAATCGAGGTCACCGTGTTGCCGCCTCGGTGCGCCGCCTGGGTCTCACGCGAAGTGCGCCTCGAGTTCGCCCACGCGCCCGGAGAAGAGCTCAATGGCGGTCTCAATTGGAGAAGCGCCTGCCATGTCGACGCCGGCAAGTCTCAGGCTCTCGATGGGAAATCGTGAGCCGCCCGACCTCAGGAATGCGAAGTAGTCCTCGCGCTCGCTCTCTCCGCCTTCGAGAACGCGGTGAGAAAGTGAGATCGCGGCGGAGACGCCGGTTGCATACTTATAGACGTAGAAAGCCCGGTAGAAGTGGGGGATTCGCAGTCCCTCGATGTCGGAGACGTCGTCGATGACCACGTCGGTGCCGAAGTACTTTTCGAGCAAGGCGCGGTACTCGCTTCTCAGGTTGTCGACGGTCAACGGCCGGCCGGATTCGACCATCTCGTGCGTCTTCTTCTCGAACTCGGCGAACATCGTCTGGCGGAAAAGGGTGCCGACGATCTGGTCGATCTGGTGATTGAGCAGGTAGGCACGCATGCGCTCGTCGTCGGTGGCTCCGAGCAAATGATGGAAGAGCAGCTGTTCGTTGAAGGTCGAGGCGACTTCGGCCTCGAAAATGGTGTAGTCGTAGTGCTGAAAGGGATTAGCGGCGGCCGAGTACCAGCTGTGCATGGCGTGTCCGCCCTCATGGGCGAGGGTGAACACATCGCGAAGATCATCGTCCTTGAAGTTCATGAGAATGAAGGGATGAGCGACATAACTGCCGGCGGAGAAGGCGCCGGAGCGCTTGCCCTTGTTCTCGTAGCGATCAACCCATCCGTCGAGCATACCCTCGCGCAGTGTCGTCACATACTCGTCTCCGAGGGGCGAAAGCGCCTCGCTGACCGTCTCCACGGCCTGCTCGAATGTGTGATGAACGCTGAGATCTTCCACCAGCGGCACTTTCGCATCGTAGATGTGGAACTCCTCGAGCCCGAGTACGCGTTTTCTCAAAGCATAGTATCGCTGCAGGGGCTCGAGGTTTCGGCCCACCACGTCGAGAAGATTGTCGTAGACGTTCTCGGGTACGTCGTCGGGGAAGAGGGCAGCTGCCCGTGCCGAGGGAAACTTCCGCACCCGCGCCTTGTAGACATCGAGATGGACGCTTCCCGCGTAGAGGTTGGTGAGGGTGTTCTTGTGCTGTTCGTAGACGTCGTGGAATTGGAGGTACGCCTGTCTTCGCACGTCCCTGTCACGGTGCAGAAGCAGGGACCCGAGGCTCGACTGACTCAAGGGTTTCCGCCCCTCGGGGGTTTTCACATCACCGAAATCCATGTCGGCGTCCGTGAGGGCGCCGAAACTGCGGGACGCCGTCTGGTTCGCCTCCTGCTGCATCGACAGTATACGCTCTTCGGCTTCGGAGAGCACATGCGGTTTGTATCGTCTGAGCTTGCGCAAATAGATCCGAAAGTCGGCGAGTGCCTCCGAGGCAAGAAACCGCTCCATCGTCGCCTCGTCGATAGCCTGAATCTCCGGTGTGATGAAGCTAGCGTTTGTATCGGCCGCGGTCGCCACACGCATGAATCGCCCCATCCGCTCCTGGTTCGCGCTGTCGGAGACGTCCTCGCTCATGCGCAGATGAGCGTAGTAGCCGAGCAGCTCCTCGAGCATGCCCACTTCGTTCATGAACTCCAAGCAGGTCTTGAGCTTCTCCGGCGACTCCCCGAGAGTTCCCTTGAACTCCGGGATACGTTTGGCGCGTTCGGAAAGCTCTTCGAAGCCCTTTTCCCATCCCTCATCGGAGGCGTAGAGGACCGATAGGTCCCAGGCGTGCTCTGGGGCTACTTCATTGCGGGCGGGTATGTGGGACGTGTCTGGGTTGCTCATCTGTTCCTCCAGGAAGTGTTGATCTCGAAGCTATGCAGAGCCACCGCCGTCGTCAAGTCGGCCTTCGGTCTCGAGCGCACCGAGGATCGAAGCGACGTCGCGGGCGGCCTTGCCTCGGTGGGAGATATGGTTCTTCCGTTCGGGAGAGATTTCGGAAACGGTGAGCCCCTCCTCGGGCAAGGTGAAGATCGGGTCGTAGCCGAAGCCGTGGCGCCCCTCCGACGGCCCCTCGGCGATCTCGCCATGCCACGTCTCCTGACAGAGGTAATAGCGGTCCGGCTCGATCACGAGGGCCATGCAACAGGTGTAATATGCCCGCCGGTCTGTTACTCCTTCGAGCTCGCGGAGAAGCAGCGCGTTGCGATCGCCGTCGCTCAGATCAGGCCCGCCGGGTTTTGTCCCGTAGCGGGCGGAGTAAATGCCGGGGCGTCCGCCAAGAGCTCCGACGGATAGCCCCGAGTCGTCGGCGATGATGCCGGCTCCTGCGGCGCCGCTTGCACCTGCGGCGCGCGGGCTGCGGGCTGCCCCTTGTGCAGGGTCGGCAAACATCCGGTAGAGGGCGAGCGCCTTGCCGAGCGCGTTGTCGTGAAAGGTGCCGCCGGTCTCTTCGTGGCTGAAGCGAATGCCGAAATCGCTGGGCAGAAACAGCTCGTGATCGCTGAGGATACCCTCGAGCTCGCGGC
>JAAAOR010000111.1 GCA_009908735.1 Spirochaetota bacterium
AGGAACGTGCGGACGGTAGATGTAGTTCACGAAGCCGCTGCAGTCGAAGCAATTCGGGTTTGCGCTTCCGAAACAGTACCCGCTTCCGAGATAATTCTGCGCGGGGGCAACGATCTCGTCCGTGACATCGATTGCAGTCGCCGAGGTCGCGACAGACAGCAGCAGAACAAACGCGGCCGCCGCCAAGCGCGCCGGAGCCATATGCAGTGTACGCATGGTCGATTCTCCTTCAGCAGCCCTACTCATCTACGCCAGAAAAAGGGGGTGAACACGATGAGAACAGTGAACACCTCCAACCTCCCGAGCATCATGACAAAACTCAGAAACCACTTTATGTAGTCCTGAAAAAAGGCATAGTTCTCGGCCGGGCCTACCAGCCCGAAGCCGGGCCCAATGTTTCCGAGCGTTGCCAACGCCGTGGAGAAGCTGCTAAGCAGCCCGTACCCTCCGGTCGCTACTACAAATGTCGTCACGAGCAAGACCGCAACGTAGAGGAAAACGAAGCCGGAGATTGCGTAGACGACGTTCTTCCGCACCGTTTCGCCGTTGAGCTTCACGCCGAAGACGCCCCGCGGATGCAGCAGGTAGCGCATCTCGTTGAAGCCTTGCTTGACGAGCGTTACCACGCGCACCACCTTGATGCCGCCGCCGGTCGAGCCGGAGCAGCCTCCGATGAACATGAGTAAGAAGAGCATCGCCTGAGAGACCGCGGGCCACGCGGCAAAGTCGGCGGTGACGTAGCCCGTCGTCGTGAGAATGGAGGCGGCCTGGAACGCGCCGAAGCGGAGACTGATGCCGAAGGTCTCGTACACGCCCGCACGATGCAACCCGACCGCGACGACGAGGGAGCCGACCGCGAAGATCAGAAGATAAGACTTGAGCTCCGTGTCGCGGAGGATTCCCACGGCCCGACCGCTGAGAAGCTTGTAGTACATCACGAAGTTCACGCCGGCCATCACCATGAACGCGGTGATGACGACGTGAATGAACGGAGAGGCATAGAATCCGACGCTGGTATTCCTCGGCGAAAAGCCGCCGGTAGCGAGGGTGCCGAATGTGTGCGTCATCGAATCAAAGAGATCCATCCCTCCGACGAGCAGAAGAATCGTTTGCGCCGCGGTCAGCCCGAAATAGGTTAGCCAGAGAATCTTTGCGGTCTCAGTGACCTTTGGGGTGATCTTATCGACCGTGGGACCGGGCGCCTCCGCCTTGAGAAGCTGGAGCCCGCCGATTCCCAGAATTGGAAAGATCGCCACGGTTAGCACGATGATTCCCATGCCGCCTAGCCAGTGGGTGAGCGAGCGCCAGAACAGCATCGAGCGTGGAAGTGATTCGATGTCGGTGAGAATCGAGGCTCCCGTCGTGGTGAATCCCGACATGGTCTCGAAGAACGCGTCCACGAACTGGGGGATGGCACCGGAGGTGTACAGTGGTACCGCACCAAAGAGCGAAACCAGCACCCAGCTTGCTGAGACGAGGAAAAATCCGTCCCGTGTGGAGAGGTCGCGCTGCTCGCTCCTGGTCAGGATCAGAAAGCCGGAGGCGCCGACCGCGAGGACACCGATGGGAATGAGGAAATGTCGGATAAGCTCGTGCTCCCCGTAGTACCATGCGACCACGACGGGCGTAAGCATGAGGCCGGCTACGATGAGAAGCAAGAAGGCTATGACACGAAAAACCAGCTTCGGATTCATGGCACGAGCGAGATGCTACACCATCGTGCCACCCTTTGTCTGCATTTTTGGTTTGGTTGTCGCACGTGCTTGTACCCGGTGGGTCGCGTGAGTGGCCTGGAAACGGAGGGGGGCGATTATGCCGGAATTACCCGATGTCGAAGTCTTTCGCCGCTACCTCGAGCGCAAGGTTGGCGGCGCCGAAGAAACTCTGAAGGAGACCCGTGAGCCGCTGTTCCAGCATCGCGAACGAGAAGAAGCGCCGGGCAATTTCAAAGTTGCGATCGGTCATCGCCTCGCGGGCCTCCTTGTCCAGGAGGAGTGCGCGTACGCGAGCCACCGCCTCCCGCGTGAGGAAGCCGTCTATTGCCACCGTCTCAAATCCTTTCGGCTCGATGTCGACGATGTAGACGCTGTATCGGTTCACCAGCAACGGCTTTCGAAAGTATACGGCTTCGAGGAAGGCGTTGCCGAAGCCTTCGTAGAGGCTCGGGTAGGTGATGAGATCGGCATGGGGATAGACGTCCCACAGGGTGTAGAGCTTTCGGCCTTTGTCGTCGAACTTCCGGGTGTCGTGGAGCCTGTTCGCGAGCAAATGGATTTCGATGTCTTGCTGCGCGGCGGTGTCGAGCAGCCAGTCCTGATAGCCGGTGCCCTCGTCACCGGCCGAGTGTGAGACCAAGAGCTTCACATTCGGCAGGTCCAGCTGCTTCACCAGGTAGAGGGCCTGTTCGATTCCTTTCCGTGACACCACTCGCGTGGGCTGGAGAATGAGTATGTCGTCAGCGGAGAATCCGAAGCTTTCGCGGAAATCGCTGTTGAACTCGTCGAACTCGGTCCGAGGTGCATCGAAGTCGATGGCGTTGTAAATCATTGTCGAGGTTAGGCCGCGACGAGCCGCGAGCTCGCGCTGCATCATCGAGTTGATAACCACGTGACGGACCGAGGGCAGGTCCGGAGGGAAAGCGGATTGGAGGATATCCTGGACAGCGTTCAGGAGAAACCGGGATCGCTCCCACCACATGTCATGGTGGTGGGCGATCGTAGGTATCCCCGTCTCCGCGATGACTTCGGTCAACGCAATGCCAAGGGGGATATGCATCGGTATCGCGAGGGCATTCTGCGGCACAAGCACGTCGATGTCGAAGCGCTCGAGAAAGTCATACAATCGGTCCTTGAGGTATTCCGCCGACGCCGCGATCGTGTTGGTAATCCGGCGGCTTCGCACCTGTGTACCGAAAATCTGATTGTTGAGCGCGAGGTTCTCCTCGGTGTTGAAGAAGGCTTCCGGCACCAGCAGGCTGCGATCGGGCTCGGTGTCCAGCACGCCCGCGAACCAGAAAGACTCGTGTCCAAGGCGCGTGAGGACGGCTGCCCATTTTCGGGCCTCGAGTGACACACCGTCGGTGCCGGCTAACCTCGTCGATACGAAACCGATGCGTTTCTTATCCATTTCAAACTGACCTGACGTCACGCTATCATCAATCGCCGGTACCGACCATGAGATGAACTGAGTCAACGATATCCTCTGCGGTTGTGATTGTCCCCAGGTCGCCGGCAATTGCTCCGGTGCTCCCGTCCGGACTCGAGTGCCCCACAGGCTCGAGAGCAACCGGCTCCCCGTCGCGGATGTCCGTCACGTCTATCTGAGCAACGTACACCAGAGCCGGCTGGCCGCTTCCCCATTCGCCTCCGGAGTAATTTTCCTCCGTCTCGGGGGCGTCGGCGGTGAAAAACTCGTTGAAGTCGGCCGAGTGATTGACCTCGAAATACACTACCAGTCTCTCATGCCCCCCGGGGAGCAGGGTAGCCATCTCGAAGTCCGCTTTGGGAGTAGCAGTCGTTACAGCATCCGGCATCGGATTCTCGCGCGTTGGTACGGGCAGCCCGTCGGCGTAGACTTCTCCTCTGCGATGCGACCACACCGGCAGGCTCTCGGGACGGCGGATGCTCTCGGTTCGCTTCGGGTCGGCTGGTGCGCCGCGCCAGCTCTGGGTAGCGATCCGATCGGTGACGAAGAGGGTCGTGAGGAACTCACCGGCCGGAGTCTCGCACCACGCAACCATCTGCGGCGCGTTGCTCACCCGAATGAGCGGCATGACGCGCAGCTTGTGGGTGAAGTGCTCACCGGCCGTAACCAAGATCGATGCGGGCACGCCATCATTGACCGGGACTGTGTGTTCCCGGGGTTCGTGACCGCCACCTGCAAAGACGGGCGTGGTGAGCGCGATAATCACGCATACAACTGTGCATATCCGTTTCATCTGTAAGCCTCCGTGATATAAAATGTAACTAATGGGTAACATGATATTAAGTTACCAGATGGTGACAAATGTGTCAAGCTAAACTTCACCGAAACTTATCGGCAATCATGTCTGGGGTTTCAACAGCTCAGCCACCGCGTCCGCAAGCCGTTCCCATCCGGCCTCGGATCCGATGTCGACGCCGTTGAACTCGCTTACTGCTTCGCTGCGCAGGGTCAGGTAGAAGACCGCGCCCGTGATGATGGCGAGTAGCGCGTGCATGTCGAGGTCTCGTGCCTGATCCTGCGGCGTAAGCACCTCCCAATACTGGTCTGTGAGCTGCAGTCCCGTCTTCTCCCGTGATTCGGAGAACGCCTCGGTAATTGCATTGTGATAACTGAGCTCCCAGATGAGAAGCTGCTTGGTGAGGTCGTCTTCCTTCACTGCGGCGTGAAGATCCTGGACGACACGGCGCACCACGTCGGAGAGTGGGGTCCCAGGTTCGATACGCCCCAGTGCCTGTGCCGCAGCTCGAGACTGCAGCGGATCCAGCTCATCTGCGACGGCACGGTAGAGACCCGACAGGTCGCCGAAGTAGCGATAAATGAGCACTTTGCTGACACCCGCACGCTCGGCAATCGCGTTCACTCCCAGGGCGGAGAACCCGTCGGTGCGAATGATCTCGATTGCGGAATCCACCAGCCGCTTCTCCGTGCGCTTCCTGTCTCGCTGCTTTCCGGTTCCCGGTTCGCTCATGTATCCGAGAGTTACCATATAGTAACTTTGTGTCAAGCCTCGCCCCTCTTGGTTAATGCGCCGCGGCACCCGTATAATGCCATGAGACGATTCACGAGGGTATTTCTATGAAGCGCGCCCGGTGGCGGGCTTGAACCTCTTGCAAGCCGTGGCCCGGTATGCTTGGCGCCGCTGCCGTCGGCGGAGAGGATTTCGACTCTCTGAATGCGCTCACTCAACGGTGATAGTCGAAAATTGACGAACCGGGAACCGAGATAACGGGATGCAACACAGGTAAATGAATGAAAGGAAGATTTCGGTAGATGTCGGAAAATGAACCGTTTGCTCCGGCGGTGCCGTGGGTGCTGTTTCTCATCATGATGGTGTTTTTCGCCATCTTTCCCCGCCTTCTGCTCGCCCCGCTGCTGTTGCGGATATCATCAGGTCTGGGCATCGAATACGGACAAGCCTCCAGCTTCTTTCTCACTGCCGCATTCGGTTTTACGACCGGCCTGCTCACCTCCGGCTTTGCTGCGAAGGTTTTAACCCACCGGTGGACCATCGTGGGCAGTGTGACTTTGACCGGAGTCTCGTTTCTCGTCCTCTCGACGGTGCAGACAGTAATGGGCTTTCACGTGGTGCTGTTCGTTGGGGCCCTCGGTAGCGGTCTCTATCCGGGATCGGGAGTCGCCTCCGTTGCCGGGCTCGTGCCCGACCGCCACCGGGGGAAAGCACTCGCCATGCACGAGGCGGGGCCGAACCTCGCGTTCATTCTTGCTCCGATACTTGCGGCTATAATCGCCCCGTTTTGGGGATGGCGAGGGGTGTTCGCGCTCACCGGCGCGTCGGCCCTCGTTGCGGCCGCGGTATTCGCAACGTTCGGACGGGGGCAACGGGAGCGTGGGCAGCCACCGCACTTCGAGAATATCAAGCTCTTCCTCTATAGTCGGGATTTCTGGATCATTGCCACTCTCTTCGCAGTTGTTGTCAGCACGGCTGTAGGTGTGTTTTCGATGCTGCCGACCTTCCTGGTCGTGGAGCACGGGCATACGGAGCGGTTTGTGAACACGCTCGTCGGCGTGTCGCGAATTGCCGGCTTTGCGGCGATCTTCACGGCCGGCGCTCTCTCAGACCGCTTTAGCTTTGGCGCAGTGGTAACGGTCATCATGAGCGTGACGGGGGCTATGACGATCCTGATCGGGCTGACGCATGGAACGGCGCTGCTCGTTGCCGTGTTTCTGCAGCCCCTTGTCGTGCAGGCCTTCTTTCCGGTGGCGATTCGGGCACTCACCGACGCAGCACCGGTCGCGGCTCGTAACCTTGCCGTTGCGCTTGCAATTCCCTTGGCAAATCTGATAGGTGCGGGTGTAGCCCCGCGGATATTCGGGGCCGTGGCGGCAGCAGGGCATTTCGAGGCAGGCTTCCTTGCCCTAGGAACGCTGACGGTGGCGAGCCTCGCGCTGTTGCCGCTTCGACGGGTAAAGCAGGTAACCACGGAACCACAGCCTGAGGAGGTAGTATGAGCGACGCATATATCAAGCAGGATGAGCCTTTTGTGGTACCCACCACAGACGGTAAGCACATCGAGGAGCACTTCGGCATACCCAGTACCAGCATGAAAGACGTCAGCGTAGCTCGGATGGTAGCCCCGCCCGGGTGGTCCGAACCCGCTCAGACTCCGGAGTTCGACGAGCTGACTCTGATGGTTCAGGGCCGCAAGCGAATCAAAGTTGGCGAGGACGAGGTCGAGCTTTCCGCCGGACAGTCTCTCCTGGTTCGAGCAGGAACACGGGTACAGTACTCCAACCCCTTCGATGAGCCTGCGGAATACTGGTCGGTCTGCCGTCCGGCATTCTCACCGGACCGAGTTCACCGGGAGTGAGCGGCCTCTTTCGGCTTAGCGCCGGCGGTCAGGCGCCGCCCCTGTAGAACATCGGTCCCAGTTCTGTCCACACCTGCTCGACAACGTCGTGGTCGCCGGACACCGTTAATCTAATCCGCCGAAATCGCAGACTTCCGACGTCGACCGTCGGAAGCTCCGTGATTGCGATGCGCCAGCCGGGACCGGAGAATCCTTGCTGCTCACGAGTGCTGCCTGCAAGCGAGAGGATATAGCCTTCGGCAACCCAGGGGGATATGTCGCGGAACTCGTGCACTAACTCCATTTGAGCAAGAGTAGCGGCTTGACGGCAACTCCGCAAGTGACGGTTCCGTGTTATGATACGCTCAAGCCACGGTGGCGAGGAGGTTCCAGTGCGCGATCCCATTTACACGGTGCTCGACGCGATTCTGTTCGCCTCGGAGGGGCAGGAGCCCCTCGGCGGCGTTGACTTCCACGGGCTCGGAGAGACTCCCGCAGGCCGTCGGCTCGCGTCCCTCGGTGCGCGCCTCGCCGGCCGATGCGACCGTGGAGCAGACCAAAGCCCTGCTGCCGCAGGAGACGGCAATGCTGCCCGTGGAAACGATGAGGTCGAGTCGTTTCTCGAAACTGCCGCGGAAAGAACCCTCGCGGAGCTCTCCAATCTTCAGGCGGTGGACTCCGCGTGGCGCTTGGTTCTCGAAGATGCTGCCGAAGCGGTTCGGACCGGCTACGCCACGAGGTGGGGAGAGGAGGCCCGTGCTCTACTGTGGGAGGTATTTTTTCCCGAGGGGGCGCGGCTTCTCGGTCGGACTGAGGCGGCGATCGCGGATCTTCGCGCCAGACGAGGCATCGAGATTCAGGAGCTCAATGACAGCCCGCTCTCCGACCCGGTTAGTGAGCTCCTCGTGACGTCGAACGTCCTCCTGACGGTCCCCCACACTCGCGAGGAGATTGATGCGCTTCCCCATGGCGACGATGAAAAACACGTCATTCGGCGTGCCTTCGAGGAGGAGCAGCGCTACTTCTACGATCATCCCATACATATTGGGACTCCGCCCGAAAACAACGAGGCAATCTACGGGTTGCGGGGACTCAATGATGCAGTCGCGTGGGAAAAGGAGCACCGCGGGGTCGAAGCACACGCACGTCTTACGGTCGTTCTCAGTCTGTCCGTGACGCACGACGGCCTCCACGAGGTAGGTCGCAAATATCTCGCCGAGGAGATACGACGAGCAGGTGCCTTGAAGCACCTCGACGTATACCTTTTTACTGAGGTGGACTGCCGCCGCATCGTTGAGGACGTGCTCGCGCCCCATCTCCCCGCCGGCTCGATTCAATCGGTGGTAGATGTGTTCGGCGTGGACGGCGAGTACGGCAGACACTACTCCTTTCTGAAAGCAACTGCGGCGTTCTGGCAGGTCTTTGTCGACCCGCGCATTCGCGCCACATTCAAGATAGATCTCGACCAGGTGTTCCCCCAGCGCGAGCTTTCCGAGCAAACCGGCGCGTCGGCCTTCGAGCACTTCATGACTCCGCTGTGGGGCTCAAGGGGAGTCGACTGTGATGGGAACGAAGTAGAGCTCGGGATGATCGCCGGCGCGCTGGTAAATGAGAAGGATATCGGAAGCGGCGTCTACACGCCCGACGTGCCGTTCCCCGAGGAGATCCCGGCCGGGGAGGCTGCGGTATTCTTCAACAAGCTGCCCATGGCGGTGAGTACTCGCGCGGAAATGATGACGCGCTACGAGGGTCCCGGCGGCGCCGACGCCCCGAACACTGATACCGGTATCGACGGGCGCGCCCACTGCATAGAGCGCGTGCACGTAACCGGCGGCACGAACGGCATCCTCGTTGATCATCTCCGACGGTATCGTCCTTTCACGCCCTCCTTCATCGGACGTGCCGAAGACCAGGCGTACATCCTATCGGTTTTGTATGACGGGGAGCAGGCCCGCCTGCTGCGGTACGTGCACGAGCCGGGGCTCATCATGCGGCATGATAAGGACGCTTTTGCCGGAGAGTCCATTGCCGCGGCCCGTACCGGTCGCTTCATCGGAGACCTCGCGAGGACGTACTACTTTACTCGCTATGCGGGCATTCTGCCCTGGGGACTCGAGTGGACGAAGTCCCGAATCGATCCCTTCACAGGCTGCTTTGTCACGCGGCGCTGCTACGCCATAATCGTGCTGCGATTGGCGCTCCACGCCGCGCACCTTATTGCCGCGGGAGAGGACGAGGAAGCATCCCAAGTCCTGCGCCTCGCCGCGCGCAAACTCGGACCGCTGTTCGAGGATCCCGCAGGCGAGAGGGTCCGCCGACGTTACCTCTACGAGCGCTCGGCGTGGCACAGCTTCTACGACGCGCTGCGTCGTGCGGAGGCCGCCTCGAGCGATACCGTCGGGGCAGCCGAGAGCGTGGTAGCTCCTGCACATTTGGAACTCGGATGATGTCCGCGCCATGCACGCGCCGGGGCTACAGGCGATCGAGCAGCCGGTCCACGTCGGCCTCAACCACGAGAGCACGCCGCGCGTCCTCGGCCATGAAACCCTCGGCGACGATCTGCGCGAGGAACGCGTCGAGGGTGTCGTAGTAGCCCTGGGTGTTCAGTAATCCTATGGGTTTTTCGTGTAGTTCCAACAGCCTCCAGACCCAGGCCTCGAAGAACTCTTCCATCGTGCCGGGGCCGCCGGGAAGGGCGATAAAGGCGTCCGCCGCGGCAGCCATGGTAGCTTTGCGCTCGTGCATGTCCGCGACGACTTTGAGCTCCGAAAGGCCTCGGTGTGCAACTTCGCGATCGACGAGGTGTTGCGGCATAACGCCGACCACGCGCCCGCCTGAGGCAAGGGCCGCGTCGGCAAGTACCCCCATGAGCCCCACGTTGCCGCCACCGCACACCAGCTCGACGCCGCGCTCTGCGAGCATGTGCCCGAGGCGAGCGGCCGCGTTCTGATACGCGTCGCTGCGCCCGGTGCGCGAGCCGCAGAAGACGGCGACTGCCGACAGCGAAGAGGAATTGTCACTCATTGGCCCTTACTCCTGATTGTCCGGGGACATTGGCGTGCCCTGCTACTATATGCCTCGCCGGGACCGCATGCCAAGTGTGGGCAACCCGCCGCATAACAGCCCGCCCCGGTACAGAGCACCCGGTACAGTGGCCAAATCCGCTCTTGAACGCTATACTGTGCGACCTTGAAAGGAATCCCTATGACGCGAGAACTACGCATTTCAACCATCCGCGAGACGTTTCGCAGCCGCATCGTTTTCCTCGATGGTGCTATGGGCACGATGATACAGGCCCACTCTCTGGAGGAAGATGACTTCCGCGGGGAGCGTTTTGCCGATTTCACCGCCAGAGACGGCAGCCCCATCAACCTACGGGGGAACAACGATCTCCTCAACCTCACCCAGTCCGATATTATCGGCGGCATTCACACTGAGTTTCTCGAGGCCGGCGCCGACATCATCGAGACGAACACCTTCAACAGCACGGCCATCTCGCAGGCCGACTACCACATGCAGGAGCTCGTGCATGAGCTCAACGTCGAGGGCGCCCGTATCGCCCGCGCCGCAGCGGACGCCTTTACCGAGAAGACGCCCGACAAGCCGCGGTTCGTAACCGGCGTTCTGGGCCCCACTAACAAGACGCTGTCCATATCACCCGATGTGAACGACCCGGGGTTTCGCGACGTGACCTTCGAGCAGGTTGCCGGCGCCTACTCCCAAGCGCTACGAGGCCTGATAGAGGGCGGCGCCGACCTCATACTGATCGAGACCATCTTCGATCCCCTCAACGCGAAGGCCGCCATCTACGCGGTGAAGACCTTCGAGGAAGAGACCGGTATCGAGGTTCCCATCATGATCTCGGGGACCATCACCGATCAGAGCGGCCGTACCCTCACCGGACAGACGGCCACCGCGTTCTGGTACTCGATGGAGCACGCCGATCCCATCAGTTTCGGGCTCAACTGCTCCCTCGGTGCCGATCAGTTACGAGAATACGTTTCCGAGATCGGCGAGGTCGCGCACGTGCCC
>JAAAOR010000088.1 GCA_009908735.1 Spirochaetota bacterium
CAATGGTAGAGCACCAGATTGTGGTTCTGGTTGTTGCGGGTTCGAGTCCCGTCATCCACCCTCGAGCTGCGGGTTCTGGAAACGCTCGGGCTTTTCTGGTACGCTCTATCCGCAGTTGTTTGACATAGGCAGTGCCCTCCGATCGGAGGACACCAAGGCGTGCGCCCGTAGCTCAGCTGGATAGAGCGTCGGACTTCGAATCCGCAGGTCGCAGGTTCGAATCCTGCCGGGCGTATAACACCGTGGGCCGTTAGCTCAGCTGGTAGAGCAGCAGACTCTTAATCTGCGGGTCAGAGGTTCGATCCCTCTACGGCTCACCTACAGCACGCCGCCGGGGCGGGCATCACATCCCCGGACGGCATGCCAATTATTGACGCACTACGCGTCCTCGTATAGGATACACGCGAGAGTGGTGGAATTGGTAGACACGCCAGATTTAGGATCTGGTGCCTTCGGGTGTAAGGGTTCAAGTCCCTTCTCTCGCAACACCACTCATACCTAAGTACGGGCGTTGTAGAGCAGGTCGGGGGGTGTCCGGCCGGTGTATCGCGCGGGAGTAGCTCAGGGGTAGAGCGCCACCTTGCCAAGGTGGATGTCGCGGGTTCAAATCCCGTCTCCCGCTTCTTTATCGAGGGCGATCCGATATACCGGATCGCTCTTTCTTTATCCGACACCACACACAGAGGATCCGAAAGATGGTTTCCGAAAAACAGGTTGAACACATCGGTAATTCGGCGGTACGGCTCACGGTGACCGTCGACAAAGACACGGTCAAAAAGGAGTACGACGACCTCGTCAAAGAGTACGCGAAGAAAGCCCAGGTCAAGGGCTTCCGTCCCGGAAAGGTCCCGCCGGAGATCCTCGAGCGGAAGTTCGGCGACAGCCTGCAGGCGGAGGCGAGCCAGAAGGTCCTCGAAGACAGCCTGAAAGAGGTCATCGAGGACATCGAAGAGCAGCCCCTTCCCTACGCGCGCCCCGAGATAGACGGGGAGATCGACTTCGACATCAACAAAGACTTCACCTTCTCGGTGACATACGACGTCTATCCGCAGATCAAGGTTGGTGAGTACAAGGGCCTCGAGATCGAGGCGCCTGAGGTAGAGGTGACCGACGAAGACCTCGAGCGCGAGATATCGGCCATTCAAGAACAGAACGCCATCGTCATCGACAAAGACGAGGGCACGGTTGAGAAAGACGATATCGTCACCATCGACTACCGTGAGCTCGACGAAAACGGCGAGACGATCGAGGGCACGGGCCGCGAGGACTTCGTATTCACGGTTGGTACCGGCTACAACTTCTACAAAATCGACGACGACATCCTCGGCATGAAACAGGACGAGGAGAAGACCCTCGAGAAGGAGTACCCCGAAGACTCCGAGGTGGAGGAGCTTCGCGGGCAGAAGAAGCGGCTGTCGGTGAAGGTCAAGGCGGTCAAGCAGCGCCAGCTTCCCGACGTCGACGACGAGCTCGCCCAAGACGTCAGCGACGAGTACGAAACCCTCGACGACCTCAAGAAAGACATCCGCAGCCGTCTCGAGCAAACCGCCGAGTCGCGGGTCTACGAGATGAAGAAAGAGGCGCTTCTCGACAAGATCCTCGACAACTCCGAGATCGAGGTTCCCGAGTCCATGATGCAGATGGAGTTGGAGAACTCCTGGCGAAACTTCACCTCACGGGTGCAGATGAACGAAGACGACGTGCTGAAGCTTCTGACCGCTCAGGGCCGCAGCAAAGAAGATCTACTCGAAGAATGGAAACCGGAGGCGGAGAAGAGCCTCAAGCAGCGCCTTCTGACCAACAAGATCCTCGAGAGCGAGGAGATCGAGGTGACCGACGAGGAAGTCGATGAGCACCTCGAGCAGCAGGCGCGGCAAAGCAACATGGACATCGCACGGGTTCGGGAGTACTATGAGAGCCAGAATTTACTTGAGTATGTAAAGCATGATATCCGAGAGCGAAAGCTCTTCGAGAAAATCCTGGAGGATACGACAGTAAAGACCTCCGACAAACTCAAACTCCTGGACGTCGCGGGCAGCAATGCTTAAATTCGGGTGAGTTATTCGGCCGAAAGGAATTCACCTATGAATGAGCAAATGAACACACTTGTCCCCATCGTTGTCGAGCAAACCGGCGTTGGGGAACGTTCCTACGACATCTACTCGCGGCTTCTCAAGGATCGCATCGTTTTTCTCGATGGTCCCATCAACGACGTCACCGCCGACCTCGTGGTGGCCCAGATGCTATTCCTCGAGAGCCAGGATCCGGAAAAGGATATCAACCTTTACGTGAACTCGCCCGGTGGCTCGGTCACTGCGGGTCTCGCAATCTACGATACTATGCAGTATATCAAACCCGACGTGCAGACCATCTGCATGGGCCAGGCGGCCTCGATGGGGGCCACGTTGCTCGCCGCGGGTACGGCGGGCAAGCGTTACGCCCTGCCCTCTTCGCGTATCCTGATCCACCAGCCCTGGGGCGGCGTGCAGGGCCAGGCAACCGACATCGGCCTCCAGGCGAAGGAAATTGTGCGCCTGAAGAAGATGATTATCCAGTACTTCGCTCAGCACACCGGAAAGCCCGAGGAGGTCATCTCACACGATCTCGAACGTGACTATTTCATGGGTGCTGAGGAAAGTGTCGAGTACGGCATCGTCGACCAGGTGCTGAAGAGGTAAAGAATGAGCAAGCAGCGTAACGAGCAACAGAAAGTCTGTTCCTTCTGCGGCAAGCATGCCGATTTCGCGCGGCGGCTCATCGCCGGGCCCGGCGTCTATATATGCGATGAGTGCGTGAATACGTGCAAGAAAATCCTCGATGATGAGGACGACGTGATCTCCACGGAGTTTATGGACGAGATCCCCGCACCGAAGGAAATCAAGTCATATCTCGATCAGTACGTGGTTGGCCAGGAAACGGCCAAGAAGGTGCTCTCGGTGGGCGTGTACAACCACTACAAGCGAGTCACGCAGAAGCAAGAGCTCCAAGACGGCGTTGAAATCGAAAAGGCAAACGTCCTGCTCATCGGGCCAACCGGTACGGGTAAAACGCTGCTCGCGAAGACCCTCGCGGACAAGCTGCGAGTCCCCTTTGCCATCGCCGACGCAACGACGTTGACCGAGGCGGGATACGTGGGGGAGGATGTGGAGAACATCCTGCTCAAGCTCTATCAGGCCTCAGGTAATAACGTATCGGCCGCCGAGCGCGGCATCATCTACATAGATGAGATCGACAAGATCGCCCGAAAGGGAGAGAACGTCTCCATCACGCGGGATGTCTCCGGCGAGGGGGTGCAGCAGGCGCTTCTGAAGATCATCGAGGGCACGGTCGCCGCGGTTCCGCCACAGGGTGGACGCAAGCATCCGAGCCAGGAAATGATCAAAATTGACACGGGCAACATCCTCTTCATCGTCGGCGGCGCATTCGTTGGCCTCGATAAGGTTATCGAGTCGCGCGTCTCGCAGCACCCCATGGGCTTTGGCGCTGAGGTAAAGACCCGCAGCGAGAAGAACATCGAGGAGCTCTTCGGCGAGCTACATCCCGACGATCTGATCAAGTACGGGCTGATTCCGGAGTTCATAGGACGCGTGCCCATTCAGGTTGCCCTGCGGGACCTCACCAAGGAAGACTTCGTTCGCATCGTGACCGAACCCCGCAACAGCATTCTCAAGCAATACCAGGCGTCGCTCAAGCTTGACGACGTGGAGCTGGTGTTCGAAGACGACGCGGTGGAGGCGATAGCGGAGAGGGCGATGTCGCGCAAGACCGGAGCGCGTGGGTTGCGGTCTATCGTGGAGAATGTCATGACCGACATCATGTTCGATATTCCCTCAATCGAGGGCAAAAAGCGCGTGGTCATTACGCGAGCGGTCATCGAGCAGGACGAAAAGCCGGAAATCGTACAAGTCCGAAAGTCCGCATGAGACTACCGGGACGCAAGAAAGATACCTCGAGGCTACCGGTGATCCCGATCCGGGAGACGGTAGCCTTTCCGCACACCGTATTCCCCTTCTTCGTTGCAAAGCGAACCGCGAAAACGGCGCTCGACAACGCGATGGCAGCCGACAGGCAAGTCGTTCTCGTACCCCAGACACAGGAGGCGGTCGAGCCAGGCGCGGAGCATCTCTTCGGCCACGCCACGGTGGCGACGATCTCACAGATCATGAAGCTTCCCGACGGCTCGGTGAGAGTGATGGCCGAGGGCAAGACCCGTGTGCGCATCGTCACCTTCGAGTCACCGCGCACCCCGCTGTGGGCACATACCGAAGAGCTTCGCATCGGAGCAGGCGTCGACGGGGAGGAGAGTGAGGAGCTTTCGACGCATATGAAGACCGTGAAGTCGGCCTTCGAGCGCTTCGCTACCCTGCAGAAAAAGGTTTCCAACGAGGCACAGAAGGCGATCCGTGGCGCAAAGAGCGCCGAGGAGCTCGTCGGTCGAGTCTGCGCAAACGTCCCGTTTCCCTTCGAGAAGAAGCTCGAACTTTTGAAGACCACCGATCCGCGGAAACGCCTCGAAGAAGTCGCCGTGAGCCTCGAAAGCGAGAACGAGGTCCTCGAGCTGCGCCAGGACATAAGCCAGCGCGTGAAAAAGCGCATCGAGAAAAACCAGCGCGACTACTACCTCAACGAGCAGATGAAGGAGATAAACCGCGAGCTCGGGCGGGATTCCGAGGATCCTTCGGGAGCCGGTGAGCTCTCTGAGCGCCTGGAGAAGAAAGACCTTCCCGACCAGGTCCGCGCCCGCGCCGAGAAAGAGATCGCCAGACTCTCCAAGCTGCAGTCGTTCTCTCCTGAGGCCGGGATCGTGCGCACCTACGTCGATTGGATCCTCGACCTCCCGTGGACCGAGCGCACCCGCGACCAGGTGGATATGCGGGACGCCGAGCGCATCCTCGACGAAGATCACTACGACATGGAGAAGCCCAAGGAGCGGGTTCTCGACTACATTGCCGTGCGGCAGCTACAGGAGCGGCTCAAGGGCCCCATTCTCTGCCTCGTGGGCCCGCCGGGAACCGGAAAGACCTCCCTCGGCCGATCGGTGGCGCGCTGCCTCGGCAGAAGCTTCGTTCGCATTTCCCTCGGCGGCGTCCGCGACGAGGCCGAGATCCGGGGCCATCGGCGCACCTACGTGGGCGCCCTCCCGGGAAAAATCGTGCAGTCCATCCGCAAGGCGGGTACGAACAATCCCGTCTTCCTCCTCGATGAGGTGGACAAGCTCGGCGCCGACTTTCGCGGGGACCCCGCCTCCGCCCTGCTCGAGGTCCTTGACCCGGAGCAGAACACCGGATTCGTCGACCATTACCTCGAGCTCCCCTTCGATCTCTCGCAAGTGCTCTTCATAACCACCGCCAACACTCTCTACCAGATCCCGCATGCGCTCCGCGATCGCATGGAGATCATCGAGATGCCGGGCTACACCCCGTTCGAGAAGCGCCGCATTGCACAGCGCTTCATCATCCCGAAGCAAATCGAGGAGAACGGGCTCGAGTGGGCGGATGTGAGCTTCCGCAAGGATGCGGTTGAAGAGATCATCCACGGCTACACCCGGGAATCGGGCGTGCGAAACCTTGAGCGCCAGGTTGCCACGGTGATCCGCAAGATAGCCCGAGAGGTCGTCTCCGACGGATACAGGCCGCCGGTGTCGGTGGACGCCACCGACAGCGCCGGTGCCGGCGGGACGGCCGTTCAGGGGGAGAGCACCGAGCCGGCGGCGGCGCGGAAGCAGGAAACGGAGGACGCGACGGGTAACGACGGCTCGGGAGCTTACGGTGCCGGCGGTTTCGACACGGCAGCAGCGGATAATACCGCGCCTTCGTCCACAGACGAAGCCGAAGCCGAAGCCGACGAAGCTGAGCCCGACGAGACCGATGACCAAGATGCACGCGACAGGGAGAGCGCATCGAAACCGAGACAGGATAGCGACGCACCGGACGCCGCGGAATCCACCGAGAAGCGCGAGCCGCCGTTCCGGCTGGATCCCGAAGTGATTCGCCCCTACAAGCGCGTGGTCACGGCAAAGCGCATCACCCATTATCTCGGCAAACACCAGTTCAGCGAGACGCCCCTCGAAAGCGAGACCGCCCCCGGCGTTGCAAACGGGCTTGCCTGGACCGAGGTGGGCGGAAAGCTGCTCCCCGTTGAAGCTCTCGTGTTCGAAGGAAACGGCGAGTTGCTTCTGACCGGCAGCCTCGGGGACGTCATGAAGGAGAGCGCGCGTACGGCCTTCTCCTTCATTCGCTCACAGTCCCAAAGATTCCGGCTTGCCCGAGATTTCGAGCGGGATCGCGACATCCACATTCATGTGCCTGAGGGTGCCATTCCGAAGGACGGCCCGTCGGCGGGCATTACGATCGCAGCGGCCCTCGTTTCCGCCTTCTCCGGGATCTCGCTCAATCCCGGTTTCGCCATGACCGGTGAGATCACCCTCGCCGGGCGGCTTCTCCCTATCGGCGGAGTAAAAGAAAAGGCCCTCGCGGCGCACAGAAACGGCATGCACACCGTGCTTCTCCCGGAGGAGAACCGCAAGGACGTGGAGGAACTGCCCGAAGAGGTCACCAAGAGCATGGAGTTCCACTTCGCCGAGAACGTGGCAGACGCCCTGCGGGTCCTGTTTCCCGAGGAGCTCTTTAACATCAGGCCATACTGAACAGAGCACCGAAGTGTGGCCGGAGCAGCGGTCGGAAACGCCCCTGACGCAGTGCGCCCGATCCGTTATACTCACCGATAACCGATAATCATAGGAAAGTTGATGTAGAGGAGATGGGATCATGGAGGTACACCTCGAGGGCAAATCTCTGCTAACGCTTGCTGATCTCTCGCCCGCGGAGATCCGCTATCTGATCGATCTCGCCCGCGAGGTAAAGCGAGAGCGTCACGAGGGAATCGTCAGCCGGCGATTTCAGGGAAAAAGCCTCGCGCTTCTTTTCGAGAAGCGCTCCACCCGCACGCGTGCAGCCTTCGAGACGGCATTTGGGGAGGAGGCAGGGCATCCTGTTTTTCTCTCGCAGACCGATATTCACCTCGGGGTCAAGGAGACGGTGGAGGATACCGCGCGGGTTCTCGGGCGAATGTTCGACGCCATACAGTTTCGGGGCTTTAAGCAGGAAACCGTGCAGCTGTTTGCCGAGCATTCTAACAAGCCCGTCTACAACGGCCTTACCGACCTCTACCATCCCACCCAGATCCTCGCGGACCTGCAAACGGTGCTCGAGGAAACGGGAGAGCTCGAGGGGCGAACGCTTAGCTTCGTCGGCGACGCGCGAAACAACGTGGCGCGCTCGCTGATGATAGGCTGCGGCAAGCTGGGCGTGAATATCCGCCTCGGTGCGCCGAAGTCTCTGTTTCCCGATGCAGAGAGCGTAGAGGTCGCGCGGAGCTTCGCTTCTCGCTCCGGCAGCGAGGTGTTCATCACAGACGATGCGGCGACGGCCGTATCGGGTGCCGACGCGGTCTACACCGATGTCTGGGTTTCGATGGGCGAGGAGGAGCAATCAGAGCAGCGCATGCGGACCCTCGCACCGTATCAGGTCAACAGAGAGCTCATGGAGCGCACGGGGAACCCGAATAGCATCTTTCTGCATTGCCTGCCCGCGGTTCGTGGCAACGAGGTCACCTCCGAGGTGATGGACGGATCGCGCTCGCGAATCTGGGACGAGGCGGAGAATAGAAAGCACACCATAAAGGCTGTCATGCTTGCCACGATGCTCGCCCCTTCCGAGTTACCCGTGTGAAATGACCCTTGAAATTGGAGGTTTGGAGGCCGTATAATGAGAGAACGAAAGCAGAGGAGGACAGGGTTGAAAAAGCGCATCTTGATCGTGGCGATAATGGTGGTGATAGTCGCCGGTCTCTCGGTGGCCCAGGAAGAGCAGGAAACCGACGAATCAAAGCTCTTCGTGCATACGGTGTACCTGAATCAGGTGTTCCGACATCGCCTCGGGTTCAAAGTGACATACACCGCGGAGAACCTCGACTACAAGCAGGTCTACATCCCCACGTCGTGGTTCACGCAGGCCGCCGGCAAGGGCGAGCTCATCGAGACACCTTCAAAGAGCGCGCCCTACATGGACGTCTACTACGAGAGCGGCGAGTTCTCTCACGTGCGTCTCTTCGTTCGTGACAATCCATTCCACATTACCTGGGGACGTCTGGAAGACGAGCCGAACGCCGAAGAGAGGTTCAACAAAGACACCCTCGAGCTCTGACACTTCCGACGCTGAAATATGCAGGAATACACCCCACCCCCTGAGCTGCTCGATTTCCTCTCGAGCCACAAGACCTATTATCTCATAAGCCATACGGAGCCGGACGGTGACTGCCTTGCGTCGAGTCTTGCCCTTGGCCACTATCTCGAGCGCACGGGCAAGGTGGTAAAACACTACAACGAGGGTCCCTTTGTGCGGGGCGAGATACTGGAACTCGCATCGCCGTTTCGCCAAACCCTCTCGCCGGAAGAGATAGCCGCGGATGATGATCCAGCTGCGGTGGTTCTCGACTGCAGCACGCGCGAACGGGTTGGGGAGCTCGGGGAGGTGCTCGATGCGGTTCCCGTGGCGGTAATCGATCACCACGCCGCCGGGGAGCCCTTTGGTGATGCGGTCTACGTGGATCCAACCGCGCCTGCAACGACCGTCCTGGTGCAGGGAACAATCGAGGGCGCCGGGGCGGAGCCGGACGCCGAGGAAGCAAAGCTCATTCTCCTCGGACTGTCCACCGACACGGGGTTCTTCCGGCACCTCGATGTCGGCTCGGGTCGTGCGTTCCATGCAGTCGCTCGCTTGGTCGATCTCGGAGCGAGTCCGAAGGACACGTTCAACATGATGAACGGCGGAAAAACTCTCGCGGCCCGCAAGTTGCTCGGACGTCTCCTCGAGCGCGTGCAACCCGAGGCCGGCGGCAAGATTGCCCTGACCTACGAGACCCGCCGAGATACCGCAGAGTTCGGGCGCGAGAACCGCGACTCCGACACTCTCTACCAGCTCCTTATGGGCACCCGTAAATGCTCGGTGGTTGCGCTCATTCGCGAAGAAGAGGAGCGGGCCTGCACCGGAAGCCTCCGCTCGAGCGACGACACCGATGTCTCCCGCGTCGCGAAGAGCTTTGGGGGCGGCGGCCACAAACGAGCCGCCGGCTTCATGCTCGAAGAGACCCTGACCGAGACCTATGAGCGCGTACGGGATGCCCTCCTCGATCTTGTCAACGACACTGCGCGGCCGCAGAGCCATTAGGCGGATTTCGGCAACTGATGTACCCCCACACGAGCATATCTCTCCTCGGCACGCCCCGCCCCGTCCCACATCGAAAGACGTTCACCATACGCACCTTCGTCGTTACGCTTGAGTTTGGGCTCGTGCTTGTTTCGTAAACGAATGTAAACAATTCCACCCGGACCGGATTTCAGACCGTCTACAGCGGGCTAATCTCGGCATGCAGTTTGCTTGTTCTCTCTTCCACAACGCGTGAAGGGAGGAAGTATGACGAAGCTGACGGAACTGGTTGTCGCGTATCAAAAGACGGGCACGGGATATGAGCAAGTCCGCCAACAGGTAGAACAATGGGTGTATTACTACCCCGCAACTCGGCCGGGGTTCTCTCAGGAAGACTGCGCCGACTTTCTACTTTACTTCCGGGAAAAGGTGCCGGCGCTTCTGTGCAAATACGCCCACAGCGGTCGCTCTTTTGAGCACTATCTCGCGAGAACCCTCAGATGGCAGTTGCGGTCGTTCGCTCGAGTGCGCCGGCGCCGCTCGCGTATGCACGAACTCACACGAGCCCCCGACATATGGGACGGGCTTATCGGCGTAGCTGAGAGCGGAGAGGATGTTTCACGCGTCGCGGCGACGGCCACGGAACGGCTCGTGGGCGCTCGCTGCGCCGGCGCGCCACAGGGAAGCGCATCCAGGCGCATGGTGATCCTCGCCATGAAGGCCGCCGTTCTGGTGAGCGATGCTCAGCTCGACGAACTGGCCAGGGTTACCGGCTACTGCGAGCACCGGTTGAGGGACTGCCGGGACGAGCTGCGACAGCTCGTAGGGCGTCGCGACCGACGTCGCACCGAGCTTCGCGCGAGACGCAACGACGCTTTCTTTCAGGTGAGGCTTGCACAGGACGAGCTCGCCACAACACCGGAAGAGCACCGGCGCGCGGTCGTACGCTGCGAGCTCGAGCGTCAGAACAGAAGACTGCTCAACGCCCGCAGAGAGCTTTCCCGGGTTCCCGCGGTTCCGACCAACGGGGAGATCGCCGTGGTCCTCGGCGTGCCGAAGGGGACTGTCGACTCTGCGCTCCACTATATGAAGCACAGACTCCTAAC